>SKSR01000202.1 GCA_007122885.1 Gemmatimonadota bacterium | reverse complement strand
CTCGATCACGACCTGGTGGACTTCGCCGGCGCTCTCCCCCGGCGGGCCCGGTTGGGGAAGTCCCTCCTCAAGTCCACGGCGCCCGAGCGCTTCCCGCAGGCCTTTCAAAGGCCCGAAGCGTCGGACGGGGGGCCGTCGGCTATGCACTGGTTCGGAACCCGGCTCAGGGAGGAAGGGGAGCGGATCCGGAGCGAGCTGAGGGAATCCTGCAGCCCCCTCGACGAACTCCTTCCGCCCGAGGTGCTCATCGAGATTCTGGACGGGGTCTTGGCCGGCCGGTGGGAGCGGCGTCTGGCGACCCGGCGCCGGCTCAAGCGGGTGGCCGAGCGCTGGAGGGTCACCGCATCCCTGGGCGGGCCGGCCCGCCGGCTCCACGTCCGGGTGGTGCCCCCGGATCGGTTCCTGGTCTGCGCGCTGTACCTTCGGACGCTCCTTCGTCGGGGGTCGGGTATCTAGCCAGGGGCCGGTGGTGTCGGCCCCCCGGAGGCGGGCCCACGTCCGCGCCGTCCACCTCCACCCAGGCATGGGCTTCGTGCCCCTGGCCCCGGACCGGGAGCCCCACCACGAGCTCCGGGTGGAGGCCCTGGCGAAGGAGGAGGCGAAACAGGACCAGGGAGCGGGCCAGACAGGTGGCCCGGGATAAGCGGAAGGGAAGGAGCCGATCCACGATCCGGCCCAGGGACTTGGGAGGGAGGGGATCCAGGGGGGGATCGGCCTGCGAGGCGGACCACGCCACCAGCTCGTTCAGGTCCCCTCCCGGGAGCCTTCTCCGAACCTGCAGGTAGCCGGTCCAGACCGACGCGGCCAGGGCCGTCTTGCGGTGGAGCGGAAGGGGGCTCGCCCGGCTCATCCCGGGAGCGCCTCGGCGATCCGCTCCACCGTCGCCGGCAAGGAGTCCCAGTCCATGGGCCGGCTGAGCTCCCAGGCCGGAACCCGGCCCACTAAGCGCCCGGTGAGACGGAAGCAGCGGGCCTGCTCCACCTCTCCGGGCAGGTGGAAGTTGGCCGGCCAGAGCCGCCGGAGCGCCTCCTCCGGGGGCACCCGGCGCACGGTGGTCTCCCCCTCCGTCCTCCGGAGGAAGACGATTCCCCGGAGGGGCACCGGGCTCCCTTCGCCCCTTCGTTTTCCCGGGATCACCAGGCGGGGTTTGGCCCCGTCCAGGTTCCGGAGACCTTCCGGGAAGAGCCGTCGTCCCGCGTCGGGACGGAGTCGGAGGACGGCTGGTCCCGGGAAGACGACGGGCTCGTCCGTCAGTCGACACCGGGAGAGGTCGTCGGAGAGGATTCGGTGGCCGGCCAGGTGGAAGCCGGCGGCGGTGGTGGTCTTCCCGGCGCCGCTGTCTCCGGTGATGAGGAGGCCCTTCCCGTTCACTTCCACGGAGGCGGCGTGGAGGGCCAGGTCACCCTGTAGGGCGATCGCCACGGCCGCCGGAGTCGTCCACAGGAGGACCTCCCGGTCCTCGAGAGAGGGGGCCGGAGCCACGGTGATCCGGCCCGCGGCCACGTCGGACCCGGGCCCGGATCCGGCCTGTCCCACCGCAATCCGGAAGGTGTAGGGGCCCCCGAAGCTCACGAGGTATCCGTCCCCGTCCCTGAACAGGCGCGTCCCGATCCGACGGTCCGGCACGGCGTCCCATCGCTGAAGCGGCTGTCCGAGGTCGTCGGGATCCGGAAGGACGGCCTCGACCAACTCCGTGGACATGCCCTCCCCGGGTCCGGGCCGCAGAAGGGAGAGCTCCAGGGGGGAGCGGACATGAAACCCAAAGCACCAGCCCCGTTCCCGGATGGGACCGGGGGCTGGCTCCTCAGCGGGACCGGGGGTCCGCTCCTGAACGGGACCGGCGTCCGGCTCCTCGCCGGGTTCGTGCGGACGCACCGCGGGTGGTCGGTTCGGAGATGGATCTGGCACGGCCGAGCTCCTCCCGTGAAAGGGGCGGTGGGGGCCCACAAGACCGGGGAAAAGGTCTGCACGGACCGTGCCGTTCCATGGCCCGGACGGTCTGCGGGCAGGGAACTTGCAGAGAGTACGGAGGCACCCGAGGCCCAAGGAAGCCGGCTCATCCGGGGCCACATGACCCGTTGGGGAGAACGGAATGAAACGACTTGCGGTGCCCCGGGGGGACGACTTCCGCCGGATGGGACGAGCCATCGTCCTCGTGTGGCGCAGCGCACCGGGATGGAGCGCGCTGAGCGCCTTCCTCCTTCTGGTCCAGTCCGCGCTGCCGCTGGCCGGGCTCTACCTGCTCAAGCTCGTGGTGGACGCCGTGGCCGTAGCCACGGCCGGAGAGGGCTCCGAAGCGGTGGGCTTCGACTGGATCCTGGTCCTCATCGCCCTGGCCGCCGCCGTGACGGTTACGGGGCTCGTGGCGCGGGCTTTGAGCGGGCTGGCCACGGAGGCTCAGGCCCACTTCGTCACCGATCTCATGATGGACCGGCTCCACGGCAAGGCGGTGGAGGTGGACTACGGCTACTACGAGGACCCCCGCTACTACGACACCCTGCACCGGGCCCAGCAGGAAGCGCCCACCCGGCCCACTCGGCTTCTCGGGAACCTGAGCCAGGTGCTCCAGAGCGGGATCACCGTGGTGGGCATCCTCATCCTCCTGGCCACCCTCCACTGGCTCCTGGCCGGAGCCATCGTGGTAGCCCTGATCCCCGCCCTCGTGGCCAAGGTCCGGCATTCCCGCAGGCTGCACGGTTGGACCAAGCGGAGAGCCGCCACGGAGAGGCAGGCCAGCTATCTGGGTTGGCTGCTGGGAGACGTCCATCACGCCAAGGAGGTTCGGATCTTCGGGCTGGGCCGGACCCTGAGGGAGCGTTTCCGGAAGATCCGGGGTCGCCTTCGGGAGGAACGTCTGGACCTGGCCCGGGCCCGGAGCCTGGCCGAGGCCGGGGCCCAGGCCACCGCGTCCGTGGTGGTCTTCGGGTCGCTGGCCTTCGTGGCGTACCAGACCTACGGCGGTGCCCTGACCCTCGGGGACATGGTCATGTACTTCGGGGCGGTCCAGCGCAGCCAGTCCCTCCTCCAAGGCCTCTTCACCGGGCTCGGCAGCCTCTATGAGGACAACCTCTTCCTCTCCCAGGTGGACGAGTTCATGGAGTTGGAGAGTGGGATGGACCCGCCACCTCAGCCCCGTCCGGTACCCCGCCCCGTCCGGGAAGGCCTTGCGTGCCGTGGGGTGGGCTTCCGGTACCCTTCCAGCACGCGGCCCGTCCTCCAGGACATCGACCTGGAGGTCCGGCCCGGGGAGGTGGTGGCCCTGGTCGGACCCAACGGCTCGGGGAAGACCACCCTGGTGAAGCTCCTCGCCCGTCTCTACGACCCTCAGGCCGGGGTCATCACCCTGGACGGCGTGGATCTCAGGGACTTCGACCAGACGGAGCTCAGGCGCCAGTTCGCCGTGGTATTCCAGGACTACGGCCGCTACCACCTTCCCGCCCGGGACAACATCTGGTTCGGAGACGTCCGTCGTCCGTTCTCCATGGAGCGGATTCGCCGGGCGGCCCGGGCCGCCGGGGTGGACGGAGCCATCGAAGGCCTCACGAACCAGTACGAGACGACCCTGGGGCGGCTCTTTCCGGAGGGGGAGGAGCTCAGCGTGGGGGAGTGGCAGAAGGTGGCCCTGGCCCGGGCCTTCTTGAGCGAAGCCGAGCTCCTCCTGGTGGACGAGCCCACGAGCGCCCTGGACGCCACCTCGGAGGCCGAGGTCTTCCAGGCCCTCATGGGGCTCCTCCGGAACCGGGCCACGGTGGTGGTGAGCCACCGACTCTCCACGGTACGCATGGCCACCCGGATCTACGTCCTGGAGCGCGGCCGGATCGTGGAGAGCGGGAGCCACGACGAGCTCATGGCCCGAGGGGGAGCCTACGCCCGCCTCTTCGGGGTCCAGGCGGCCATGTACCGCGGCAACGGTTCCCTGGAAGGCGTCCTGGGCAGGGCTCCGTGAACCCGCCTCAGTCCCCGCCTCCGACCGGTCCCCGCGAGCGGGAGCTCTTCCTTCTCTGTTCCCGGACCGGGCTGGAGGGTCCGAACGAGGCGCGGGCTCGACTCCTTCTGGAGGGGCCTCTGGACTGGCCCGCGGTCGTGGCCCACGGCCACCGACACGGGACGCTCCCCCTTCTGTACCACCACCTGACCGGCCTGAACGGGTTTCCTGGGGAGGGGCGGCCCTCCGGGGTGCCCCGGGACGTGCTCGGGCAGCTCCGGGTTCTGGCTTCGGCCAGCGCCGCCAGAAGCCTCTACCTGGAGTGCGAGCTCCTGCAGGTTCTCGAGGATCTGGAGTCCGCGGGAGCGCCGGCGGTGGTCTGGAAAGGGCCCGTGGTGGCTCACCGTTGGTACCCCGCCCCCCAGCTCAGGGGCTTCGTGGATCTGGATCTCATGGTGCGCCGGGAGGACGCCCCCCGGGCCCGGAAGGCCCTGGAGGACCGAGGCTACGCCGTCAGGAGCGGGATGGCCGTTCCCACCGAAGAGCTCTTCCGCCGGGCGAACCAGAGCGTACCCATGATTCGCCGGGAGGCCAGGGCCATGGTGGACCTTCATTGGGGTGGGGCTTCCCGGTACTTCTCGTCCGCCATGGATTCGGACGCCCTCTGGAGGGAGGCCGTCACCGTCCCCCTCGGGGAGGGCACGGTGCGGGCCCTTCCGGACGAGCTGCACCTCCTGCTACTGAGCCTCCACGGGGCCAAGCACGGTCCCTTCCCATGGCCCAAGCTCAAGTGGGTCACCGACGTGGACGCTTTCCTGCGAAGCCGGCCCGACGCGGAGTGGGAAGTTCTCCTGGACCGGGTCGGGGAGGTGGGGTGCCGGCGGATGCTCCTCCTGGCCGTGGCCCTCGCGCGCGCGCTCCTGGGCGCGCCGGTCCCCGAGGTGGTGGCCCGGGCGCTCGAGGGGGAGCCCGAGGTGCGGGACCTGGTTCCTCCCGTTCGGGAGCGTCTCCTCGCGTCCAACCCACCCTCGTTCGCCTTCCGGGACCGGGTCCGCTTCGACCTGGCGGTCCGTGAGCGCTTTCGCGACCGGGCCGGCTACCGGCTCCACCGACTCCTGACGCCCAGCCCCCGGGACCTGGAGGACGGATCGGGGGCCTCCTCGGTTCTCCGCATCCCGCGACGCCTCACCCGGCTGGGGAAGACCTACCTCCTCCGGCCCTCTCGGGCGCGGAACCTCCTGCGGGGACGGGACCGGCCACACCTGTAGAGCGTCCGCCCCACATGTGTCTGAGGACGCTGTGGACGCGTGAAACAATCTGTAGGCTCCATCCCGCAGTCCATCCGCTCAACCGCTCCCGTGGAAGGTTCGCCCACTCCGGGGCTCCCACTGTCCGGCTCCCGGATGAATCCCCGAAAGCCCTTCTCCCACTTGAACGTTCGTCCCGGCGAGCCAACTAAACGGCTCTGTACGGAAACCTCTCGGCACGGTCCGGCACACCCGTTGCCCCTAGGCATGGGCCACAGACCGATGGCGCGGCGTCGGGGTTCGGCGGACCCCCCGACCCGGCTCCGGGAACCGTTCGACGCGGTCCGGCCCGGCTTCCGGCCGAGGCTCTCGCACCCCGGGGACCCACTGAAGCGCCCACGCAAAGGTCCGCCCACGGGCCGAAAGGCCGGGAGGTGTTCCATGGAGAAGTTGCTCAGATCCATCTGGCAGGACGAGGTGGGCCAGGACCTGGCCGAGTACGCCATGCTGGTCGTCCTCATCGCGGTGGCCGTGGCGGCCGCGGTCGTGATCTTCGGCGGCGAGCTGTCGGCGGCCTTTACGGGGGTGTCGGATACCCTGTTCCCGCTGGGAGGAGGTGACGGCTGAACCGAGGCTGCGTTCAGCCTTGACCGCGCAGGTCGGGGGCCGGTGTTCCGGCACTCTTCCGGGAGCTCCGGGGCCCGGTTCCCCGACCGGCGCGACACCTGATGCGGGACGCACGGCGGAGAACGCCGGGCTGACCGAAGACCGAACGCCCGAACACGAAACGAGAACCACGGGAGACGAAGCGTGAATGGGATCACCGGTTGGATGCTGGGAGGATTGCTGGCGGCGGCGGCCGTGGCCGCGGTCTGGTTCGACCTCCGTGAGCGCCGGATCCCCAACGCTCTCACGGTGGGGGCCCTGCTTGCAGCCCTCCTCGTCCGGGTTCCGGAAGGATTGGGCGCGGTGGGATCCGGACTTCTGGGGGCCGCCATCGGCTTCATCCTCTTCCTGCCGCTTTTCCTGGTCGGAGGGCTCGGCGGCGGCGACGTGAAGCTCATGACCGCCTTCGGAGCTTTCCTTGGACCCGAGCGCCTCTTTCCGGCCCTTCTGGTCACGGCTCTGGTGGGTGGGGTCCTGGCCCTGTTGGAGGTGGTCCGAAGGAGGGCCTTCGTTCGGACGCTCCGGAACATCGGCCTCCTGCCTCGGACCGTTGCGGGCCGGGTGCTCCGGCGCGGAGCGCCCGAAACAGGACCCCACTTTCTCACCCTGGCGTCCCCGGAGGCGATCACCGTGCCCTACGGCGTGGCCATCTCCGCCGGGGCCCTCTTCGCCTGGTTCATCTGACCTGGAGCCATGAAGCCCATGAAACGCTACGAGGTGGGTCTCCGAAGGAGGCGACGCGTGGGACGAGACGAAGCGGGCCAGGCCCTGGTGGAGTTTCTCCTGGTCATTCCCGCCCTGGTCCTCCTGGTCTTCGGGATCATCGAGATGGGCGCGGCCTGGCGGACCTTCCAGGTGGTGACGAACACGGCCCGGGAGGGGGCCCGCATCGCCGTCCTCCACAACGCCGACCAGAACCAGGTCGAGGAAGCCATCGAGGAGCGCCTGCGCCAGGCGGGGCTCGATCCGGAGCTGGCCACGGTGGAGATCCTGTGCGAAACCGACGGGGGAGGGTGCTTCGGGACGGACCGGACCGGGACGTCCACCGAAGTGCAAGTGGGCTATCCACACACCTTCCTCTTCCTCAGACCCGTCGTCCGCTTTCTGGGGGGCGACGGCGAACCTTTCGGCACCGTCACGCTGCAGACCGGCACCGTGATGAGAAACGAGTGACCCATCGGGAGCGAACCTGAGCCATGCGAAGACAAGCGTTGTTACTCGTCATTTTCGCGGTAGCCGCCGGGAGTCTGGCCGCCTTTCTGGCCACCCGGATGCTCCGAAGCCCCACGCCGGTGGCCGAGGACGGACAGGAGCTCCGTGTGGTCTCCGTAGCCGTGGCGGAGCGGGACATGCAGCCGGGAGAGAGGGTTCGGGCCGAAGACGTCCGCCTTCTGGAGTGGCCCAGCACGAACATCCCGGCCGGCTACAGCACCTCCGAGGCCGAGGTCGTGGGACGGGGCCTTCTGGCCCCCGTCCGACAGAACGAACCCTTGCTTTCCACGAAGCTGGCCAGCCCGGAGAGCGGTGGAGGGATGCCCGTCCTCATCCCGGAAGGGAAGAGGGCTATGTCCGTCCGGGTGGACGACGTGGTCGGGGTGGCCGGTTGGGTCCTCCCGGGCACCCGGGTGGACGTGGTGGTCACCGTGGAACGGGCCGAGCAGCAGAGCGAGGCCGCCACCCGCGTCGTCCTCCAGAACCTGGAGGTCCTCTCGGCGGGGTCGTCCATCGAGCGGGATCCGGACGGGGAGCCCCGGTCGGTTCCCGTCGTCACCCTCCTGGTGGGCCCGGAGGAAGCGGAGCAGTTGGCCCTGGCCCACTCGAACGGTCGCCTCCAGCTCGCCCTCCGCAATCCCATGGACATGGATTCGGTGAGCACCACGGGGATCTTCGCCAGCCATCTCATCGCCGGCCGTCCGGCCCCCCAGGTCGTCCAGTCGGCTCCCCGGCCCGCGGCTCCGAGCCCTCCGTCCCGCGTCGAGTTGGAGGTCTACAGGGGCCCGCAGCGGAGCACATCCACAGTCGATCCGACCGTCGCCGGTCAAGAAGGAGGTGGGCAGTGAACCCCATGACACCGAAGGAACGAAACGCACGGGCCGGCTCCTGCCGTCCGTTTCCGGCCGAGCCCCGCCGGGGCCGGGCACGGACCCGGGCCGGGGAGATCCGGGAAGCTTCCCTCCGAGCCGCGGGCGTGGGGCTCCTGGGTGCCCTCTTCCTCCTGCCTGGGGCCGCAACGGCCCAGGAGGAGCCGAGCGCCCTTCCGGAGGAGGCCCTCGAGGCCCTGGAGGAAGGGCGGGAGATACCGCCGGAGGTGAGGGAGGCCCTGGAGGATGGGGTGGAGGTGCCGGCGGAGGAGCTGGAGGTACCGGAGGACGGATCCGAACCCGAGGAAGGGGGACAATCCGATCCTGGGGATGGAGGAGCCCAGCTCCAGCAGGTTCGGCCCACCCAGGAGGCACCCCCTTTGCCCTCGGACGACCCCGAGGGTTCGGAGCCGGAGGCCGGCGGCGAGGGATTGGAGACCGAGGTGGATGTCCCCGGCGCCCGGCCCGAGAGCGGGGAGGCCGAGGCGGGAGACATCATCACGGTGGCCCGGGGCAACTCGGCCGTCGTGTCCCACCCCATCAACCTGGAGCGGGTCCTGGTCACGGACCCGGAGCTGGCCGACGTGGTGACCGTCTCGGCCCGGGAGGTGGTGGTGAACGGTGTCAAGGCCGGCACCACGACCCTTCTCCTCTGGGACTCCAACGGAGAGCGCTACGCCCGGACCGTCCGCATCACCGCCGACGCGGCCACGATCCAGGGGGAGCTCCGGCGTATGTTTCCCGACGAGTCGATCTTCGTCAGCGCGGTGGGCAACACCCTCATCCTCCAGGGAGAGACCCGGAACCCGCAGGTGGCCCAGCGCGCGGTGGCCTTGGCCGGAAGCCTGGAGAACGAGGCCGACGTTCTCGACTACATCGTCGTCCCCGACCGGGGTCAGGTCCTCCTCCGGGTCCGGGTGGCGGAGGTCAACCGCAGTGCCCTGCGGGACCTGGGAGCCCACATCTCCCGGGTGAACCCTCTCAGTCCCAGAGGGGACGACGAAGGCATGATCGCGCCGGGTGGGGTGACGGCGCCCGGAGGGGGCTTCATGGGGCTCGACGGCCCGGACCACACCTTCTCCGACGCCCT
>SKSR01000071.1 GCA_007122885.1 Gemmatimonadota bacterium | reverse complement strand
TTCCCCTCGGGCTGCTCTACGTGGTCACCGGCTTTACCGTTCTGGCGTACTATTCCGTCATTGCCGGTTGGACGGTTCGGTACTCGGTGGACGGGATCTTGGCCGGGTTTCCCTCGGAGCCCGGGGCCTACTTCGAGGAGCTCGCCACCGGCGGGAGCGCGGTGGCCTATCATCTCGTCTTCATGGCCGTCACCATCGGGATCGTCATGAGAGGGATCCAGAAGGGAATCGAGAGGGCCGCTCTGGTTCTCATGCCGGTTCTCTTCCTGATCCTCCTCGGCTTGGCGGTTTGGGCGGCCACGATTCCAGGTGCGGGTGAGGGGTATGCGTTCTACCTCCAGCCCTCACTCGGGGAGCTGCTGGACCCCGCTGTGCTCACGGGAGCCGCCGGCCAGGCCTTCTTCTCGCTGAGCTTGGGGATGGGGGCCATGCTCACCTTCGCCTCCTACCTTTCCCGGGAGTCCGATCTCAACAAGGAAGCCGTCTCCGTCTCCTTCACCGACTTCCTGGTGGCTTTCACGGCGGGGCTGGTCGTCTTTCCCGTGGTGGCCGCACTGGGGCTCCAGGACCAGGTGGACGAGAGCGCGGTGGGGGCCCTGTTCATCTCCCTCCCGGGAGCTTTCGAGTCCATGGGGGCTATGGGGCGGGTAGTGGGGATCTTCTTCTTCGTGGCGTTGGCCGTCGGGGCCCTCACGTCGGCGCTGTCCCTACTGGAGGTGGTCACTTCCTCCATCATCGACGAGTTCAAGGTCTCACGGAAGAAGGCCGCCGGAGGTCTCGGACTCCTCATCACCATCGTGGGGATCTTCCCTGCACTGGATCTGGATCTCCTGGGCCTCATGGACGCGGTGGCCGGGGAGTTCTTCCTGGTGCTGGGGGCGTTCGGAATGGTCCTCTTGGTGGGCTGGGTGATGCCCGATCCTGCCGGGGAGCTGCGGCGGGGCGCCTCCGGGCCGTTCGTGAAGGCGGTGCCGGCCATCATGTTCCTGGTCCGCTACGTCCTTCCGGTGGTCATCGGAATCGTACTGATTCTGGCCATCGGGGAGCTCATCGACAACGTGGGGGCGTATCTGGGAGGCTGATGCGCGGCGGCTCGATAGCGCCGATCGCGTTCTGCCCGGGAAAGGCGGCAGCCCGGCTGGCGAAACGAGGCGTCAGTCCCCGAAGCTCACTCCCAGCCGGCGGGCGGTCCGAACCAGATCGCCGTCCAGGGGGACCGACTTCACGGCTTTGACCGCTTCCGCCAGGGGAACGGCTCGGATTTCCGGGGGCTGAAGCGCCACCATGCAGCCGAACGCTTCATCCCGGACCATGTCCACGGCGGCGGCTCCGAACTCCAGCGACAGGAGCCGGTCGTAGGCGGTGGGGTTGCCTCCCCGTTGCAGGTGGCCCAGCACCAGGGCCCGGGTCTCGAAGCCCGTTTGTTCCTGGATTTGGTCAGCCACCCGCTCGGCGATCCCTCCGTACCGCAGGTTGTCGCCAGGCCTGGTCTGTGCCTTGAAGACCGGCTCGCCACCGACCGGCTTGGCCCCTTCCGCCACCACCACGATGGAGTACCGGGGACCCTGGGAGTAGCGGGATTCGATCCGCCGCGTCACCGACTCCATCGTGTACGGAATCTCGGGGATGAGGATGACGTCCGCGCTTCCCGAGAGTCCGGCATGCAGGGCGATCCATCCCGTATGTCGGCCCATGACCTCCACCACCATGACCCGCTCGTGGGATTCGGCCGTGGCGTGGAGCTTGTCCACCGCGTCGCTGGCCGTCTGTACGGCGGTGTGGAAGCCGAAGGTGACCTGAGTGGCTGCCAGGTCGTTGTCGATGGTCTTGGGCACGCCGACCACGGGAAGCCCTCGTTCATAGAGGGCGCTGGCGATGGAGAGGGAGCCGTCACCCCCGATGGCGATGAGGGCATCGAGCTTCCGCTGACGGAACCGCTCGACGATCTCCGCGGAGCGGTCCACGGTCTCCACCGTACCGTCGGGGCGCTCCCGAGGCCACTCCAGGGGGTTTCCCCGGTTCGTCGTCCCCAGGATCGTCCCACCGGTGCGGGCGATTCCTTGCACACGAGACCGGTCGAGCGCGATGAGGCCGTCATCCTGAAACAGACCCTCGTAGCCCTTCCGGATACCGAAAACCTCCCAGCCCAGGTTCAGGGCGGAGAGAACGGCGGAGTGGATGACGGCGTTCAGTCCGGGCGCATCCCCGCCACCCGTGTTGATGGCCACCCGGCGCGGGTGGCGGGTGGCGGCTTCAGCCGTCACGGAGTTCAGCGCCTCCACCTCAAGGTGAGGCCCAAGTCTCCGCCCCACACGGACCGATCTTCCCCTTCCGCCGACTCCATGGCACCGACGCGGATCATGGCCCGGGGGAAGACCTCGTAGGCTCCCATCAGGCGGAGCGGCAGGTCCCCTCCGGCGGCAACGAGCCACCCCGAGCCCTGGCCCAGCTCTCGGTTCTGGACCCGGAGCTCGGCCATCGGTCGGACGCGGAAGGTTCCGGTCACCGGCACGTTCCCGTTCACCCCGGCCGCGGCCACGTTCTGGTAGCCGGTGGTAAGGACCGTATCGCCCACCACGGCACCGTCCTGATCCACCAGGTCGAGGGTGAGGTCGCCCCGGTCCCGCCAGAGGTTGGCGCCGTACGCCGTCCAGGTGGTGGCCCCCAACCGGAAGTTCAGCCCCAGGTCGACCCTGAAGCGATTCCCCGCCTGGAAGAGATTTCGTCCGTCCACCTCGTCCTCTGCGAAGTTCTGGACGGTGGCCCCGAGGGTGAGTCGGCTCGCCTCTCCCACGTTACGGTCCAGCGCCGCTCGCAACCGGAGCTGGTTGCCCGGACCGTAGACCAGGTCGCTGCCCGCCTCTGGGTTGAATTCACCGCTCACGCGATACGATCCGCCGAGGCCGACCCCCCACTCTCCCACACTCCAGGCCGTGGCCACGCCCGTGGTGACGGCGGACCCCATTCCCCAGGCGGCCTCCCGGAATCCCAGGAGCTCGGTGGCGAGGGCCGAGGAAACCAGAGCCTCCTCGTCCGTGTGGCTTTCGTTTCCGGTCGGAAGGTTCACCCCCACGGTGACCAGGGCCCACGGGAGTGCCCGGAAGCGGGCCCGGATCCGGGTGTCCACCGGCCCATCCAGAGAAAGGCGCCGGCCGTCGGCCTCCACCTGTCCCCGGGCCCACGCCCCGTATAGGTCCAGGCGGGTCCGGTCTCCGGCGGAGAATTCGTAGGCCAACGGGAACAGGAGGAGGTTCGCCGACTGCACTCCCAGGCCGTCATCGAAGGAGTACCCCTGGAAGTGGACGCCCCCGCCGGCCGATCCGTTCCGCAGGTCCTGGGCGGCCACCGGAGCCCAAAACGTGAGCAGCAAAGCCGCGGTGAGCGCCAGGGGAGCCAGGTGCCTGGTCCGGTTGTGCATCGATCGGGCCCGCATCAGAGCCCACCTCCGCCCGGCCGGGGAATTTGGATCCTGATGGTGGTGGTTCGCCCCTCGGTCACGTTGTCTCCGCCTCCCCGTTCCTGCCTCTGGGTCTCCTTTTCACCGGCCCCTTCTCCGGTGCCTCCGCCGGATCCTCCCCCGAGGGTTCCCGAGGCAGGGCTCGGGCTCAGCTCGTCGCCGGTCATTTCCAGGAGGTCCTGGGTGGCCTCCAACGCTTCGGTGTCCACCCCCGAGACACCGGAGAATTCGGCCTCTCCGGCGGCCGCCACGTCGGCCGTGGAGGCCTGTTGGGCCGATTGGAGCTCCTCCGATTCCTGGGCGTGCTCTTCAGCCCTTTGGAAGGTGGGATCCAGGGTGGCAGCTTCCCGGAAGAACTGGGACGCCTCCTGGAAGCTCCCTCGGTCCATAGCCTGCAGGCCCCTTCCGTACGCCAAGAAGGCCTCAAGGCTCTCCGTCCGGTTGTCCAGGATGGCCTGCCGTTCCGCATCGGTGGGCTCCACGCCCAAGGCGTCCAGGATTCCGAAGACGATCTCCTTTTCCAGGTCGAAAAGCGCTTCCAGATCGTCCTCCCCGGAGGGCGTGCCCACCGAGGTCTCACCTTCCGTACGGACCACGTCCGCATCGAACCGGAGGAGCTCGTCCGTCACCGGAGTCAGAGCCCCCTGCACCACGTGCTCCGCCCGGAGGAGGCGGCCGGCCCGAGCCCCGGTCTCCGGCTCCGTGTAGCCCGCCTCCGTCAAGGCCATTTCGTTCACCAGGGACTGGATCCGACTCCGCTCCAGTACCATGACCGCGCCCACGGAAGCCAGGTCCGTGATCACCATGTCCGCCATGGCTACCTGGAGCGGTTCCAGGTCCTCCCGGTCGGCCACGAGCCGGAAGGGAAAGACCGCCACGGTCCGCGGCTCGGGCGGCGTGTCCATGAGCTCGGCTTCCTGGTCCAGGGCGGCTCGGACTTCGGCCTCGATCTCATTCCGAATGATGAGCTGGAGCCGGGACTGGAGCTCTCCGCGGAGCCGGTCGTAGCGGCCGACTTCCAGGTAGCCCGAGTAGGCTTCCCGGGCACCCGCCCAATCCTCCAGCTCCTCGTTGGCCAGCCCCAGGTAGAGGAACGCCGCGCCTTCGGTGGAGCCGTCCTCCACCACGCGACCGAGGATATCCCGGGCCTCCAGGTACCGGCCATCTTCGTAGTACGCCACTCCGAGCTGGGTGCGTACCTCCAGGTCGTCCGGGCTCGCTTCTGCGCGGGCCTCCAATTCGGGGATGTCCTCCGGCCCCACCTGCGTGAGAGGGTGGGCGCACGCTCCCATCATCAAGAGGACGCCCGCGAGGACGAGGGGGCGAAGGCAAGAAGGTGTTCGAGTCACGACGATCTTCCTTCCTCAGGTGATTTGCCGGAATCGGATTTTGGGGCCCGGGCCGCCCCGGACGCCTCCGGACGGTCGTATCCTCCAGGTACCCATACCCATGGGCGCACGAGGCCAGGCTCGCATGGAAAACGGGCTAGGCATTAGTTTAAGGGGTGTCCCTGACGGGGGCAAAGCATTATGAATCATTGCCCTGGTTCGTTCCGGGCGTGCTTCGTGGCGAAGCCCGGCTACGACCCAGCCGGTTCCGTGTGGATCCTTGTCCACGGGAGGTAATTTTGCGTAGAGGCTCCTCGTTGCGCCAATGGCCGTCCCTGCTGGTGGCGGTCGTTATCCTGGCGCTGGTTCCCGGTCCCGCCCTCGGCCAGGATGGCCCGGAGGATGCCGCCACGGTGGCGATCCTGGACTTCGAGGGTTTCATGATGAGCGACGCCGGGAACTCGCCCCATATCGGGAAGGCGGTGTCGAACATGTTGGTCACCGAGTTCTCGGACAGGGATGGGATCCGGCCCATCGAACGTCATCAGCTCCAGAGCATTCTCACCGAACAGGGCCTGGCCCTCTCCGGACGAGTGGACGAGGGCACCGCCACGGACATCGGCAACCTGGTGGGGGCCCAGTACATGATCACCGGCCAGGCGTCCAGCGTGGGAGACGAGCTCCGATTGGACATCCGGATCGTGGACGTGGAGACGTCCCAGATCCTGGAGACCCTACGGCTCACCGACGGCCCGGAGGATCTCCTCGGCCTCGTGGTGGACATTGCGGACGAGTTCTACGACCGACTCCAGCTAACCCCTCCCTCTCAGAGGACCCAGGTGGAGGAGATTCCGGTGCAGGCCACCATCGAGTTCTCCCGAGCGCTGGATTACGAGGACCAGGGCGATACCGAGAACGCCATCGCCCATTACCGCGAAGCCCTGGAGATCTACCCGGATCACCGGGATGCCCAGCGGGCCCTCGAGCGCCTGGAAGGCAACGGAGGTTTGGACCGATGAGCCGCTGCACGACTATTCTGCGTAGCGCGACGCTGGTTTTCGTGGCCACGGGGCTCCTCGCCCCGGGTCCTGGAGGCGCCGGGGGCCTGGACGCCCAGGACCGACCCACTGTCTCCTTTCAGGAGGACCTGCCCCGGACGTTGGTGTTCATCGCCGAGGAAGGGGAGGGGCAGGTGGCCGCCAGGGACTTCACCGAGTTCCTGAGGGAGGCCGGCTTTCCGGTCATCGACCCGGCTCTGGCGGAGACCGCGGCTCAACGGGAGCTCGTGGAAGAGGCCATAGCCGGCGATGAGGGGGCCGCCACGGAGCTCGGGCGGGACTTCGGGGCTCAGCTCCTGATCATCGGCCGAGCCGATTGGGGCGCCCAGCCGGATCCGGTGGAACAGGCGGCCATGACCGCCACCTCGGAGGTTTCCGTTCGCGCTCTCCGCCTGGACCAGGGTGAGGCCGTGGCCACGGCCAGTGCCGATGCCCGGACGCTGGAAGCCACGGAGCAGGCGGCCCGTACCCAAGCCATTCGGGAGGCCTCCCAGGAGATCCTGGAGCGGACCGGCTTCGTCGGTCAGCTCATGAACGACTGGGCGAGCCGGGAGTGGGACGACAGCAGCTACTGGCGGCCCGATCCCGGCTCGGTTCCGGCCAAGGTGGAAGAGGCCACCGCCCGAGGTGCACCGGGCCTGGCCATCCTCCGTGCGGATGTTCAACCCTCGGAGCAGGGTACCACTCGAGGGCTGGGAGTCGTGGAACGGGGTGACAGGAGCCGGGACGACGTCTTCAATCCCGTCCGGCTGGAAGGGGTCGTTTCCGGGTCGGTAGAGCGGGTCCAGGTGGACGGAGGGGATGCGAACCTGGAGCCCCTGGACCCGGCGGAGGCCGAGCGTTTGGGCCTTCCGGCCGGTGATGAGGCCCAGCGCTTCTGGCGGGAGTTGAATCTCCCCATCAGCCAGGACACGGTGGAGGTGGTGGCCGAGGGGCCGACCGGTGAGACCAGCCAGACGGTAGTGGCGCCCAGGGTCAACGAACGGTGGGCCGTCGTCATCGGGGTGAGCGACTACGCCTCGGACGACATTCCGGACCTGGAGTATGCCACCAACGATGCGGATGCCATCTACGAGTTCCTCACCAGTCCGGCCGGCGGCTCCTTCGCTCCGGAGAACGTTCTCCTCCTGAAGGACGAGGAGGCGACCGGAGACGCCATGAGGGAGGCCCTCTTCTCCTTCCTGCAGCAGCCGGCTTGGGACGATCTGGTCCTCATCTACTTCGCGGGACACGGGGCTCCCGACCCGAACCGGCCCGACAACCTCTACTTGCTGCCCTACGATGCGGACCTGGACTCCATGGCGTCCACGGGCTTTCCCATGTGGGACGTGAAGACCTCTCTTCGGAGGCAGATCGAGTCCGAGCAGGTCATCGTCATAGCCGATGCGTGCCATTCGGCCGGGGCCCAGGATGGGCAGGGGTGGGGTGTAGGGGACCAGAACCCCATCGCCGGGAGCTTTTCGGAGCTCTTCACTCCGTCCCGGAGACTGACCCTCACCGCGGCGGACACGAACGAGTTCTCTTTCGAGGACGATCGTTGGGACGGTCACGGCGTCTTCACGCACTACCTTCTGCGTGGACTCCGAGGGGAGGCGGATCTGAACGGCGACGGGATCGTGACGTTCACCGAGGTCTTCGACTTCGTGAGCGAGCGGGTGAGCGAGGCCACGGGGGGAAGCCAGAATCCCCAGCGGGCCGGTTTGGGGGACATCCCCATGGCGGTGGTCGAAGACGGGGAGGCGGCCGGCATCCGTCGCTGATCCCGGGGCCAGGGGGACGGCCCGGGGGTGATCGGACCGTGCCCCGGGGTCGTTCCCGTTTCCCCGAGACTTTCCGCGCCTCCCTCCGTGGCGGGTGGAGCTTCCCTCGGCGCGCGGCTCACCCTCCCTGAGGGCGGGAGCCTACCCTTATTGCCCGACCATCCGTTTCGGCCGAAGCGGATGCCTCAGAGCTCCCGCCAGTCCTCTTCCAGGATCCTCCGGTACGCCTGGGACTCCACCATCAACTCCACCACACCGCGATCGAGCTGCCCCTCTCGGGCCTCCATTTCCAGAATCTCCAGGGCCCGGGACGCGGGCATGGCCTTCTTGTACGGCCGATCGGAGGCCGTAAGGGCGTCGAAGATGTCCGAGGCGGTCATGAGACGGGTCTGGAGGGGGATCCTCTCCTTGGTCACCCCTCGGGGGTAGCCGCTTCCATCCAACTTCTCGTGATGGGCCCGGGCGATCTCCGCCACGTGCGACAACTCTTCCGTCCACGGGATCTGGAGCAAGAAGCGGTACGTGTGGACCACGTGGGACTCGATCTGCTTCCGTTCATCCGGGTCCAGACTGCCCTTGGGGATGGCGAGAAAGTGGAGTTCGTCGTCCGTCAGGTAGGGAACGGACTTCCCGTCGAAATCGGGGAAGTACGTTTCCCGGATCTCCTGGAGGATTTCGGAGCTTTCCTCCGGAAGGACCCTGGGCTCGTTGGCTTCCCGAACCGCCTCCTGAAACCGGTCCACCCGCTCCAGGGACGCCCGGAGCTCATCCTCCAGTGCTTCGATGGCCTCGGCGGCCTCTTCGGCTCCCCGCCGGAGGAGGAGGTCGGCTCTCTTCTTGTGGTGCTCGGCTTCCAGGGTCCTGCGTATCAGGTCGAAGCGCGACTCGATCCTTTCGAAGTGGACCGGAGGCAGCTTCTTGGACTTCACCAGCACCTCCTCCCGGACCCCCACCTTCCCGAAGTCGTGCAAGAGACCGGCGTAGCGAAGCTCCTTCATCTGTTCCCGTGAGAATCGGACATCCCCGAAGGGGTCCCGATTCGTTCGGTCGGCGATCTCCGCCAGATCGCAGGTGAGGGTGGCGACTCGCACGGAGTGACCCGAGGTGGTGGGGTCCCGTTGGTCGATGGCCGTGACCGCCGCCTTGATGAAGCCCTCGAAGAGGCGCTCGATGCTCTGGTATAGCTGGCCGTTCTCGATGGAGACGGCCGCCTGGCCCGCCAGAGAGGCCACGCCCTCCACCTCGGCTTCCCTATACGAGAGGACGTGTTGTCGGGCGTCTTCTTCCGTCCGGATCACCGCTTCCGGGTCGTCCTTCCGGTTGATGAGCTGCAGGACCCCCACCACGCGGTCCCGGTGGTCGGACATGGGGACGATGAGCATGGACTTCGCCCGGTACCCGAACTCCTCGTCGAAGGCC
>SKSR01000037.1 GCA_007122885.1 Gemmatimonadota bacterium | reverse complement strand
ATCTCGCCCGCCCTCCGGTTGAGGACGGTGAGGGCTACCCAGTCCGCCGGAAGCCGACGAACCAAGTTCTTGAGAATAGGGCTCAACGACCCAGCGGCGTCTCTCGACTTATCCAGCAGAGCGGCCGCCTCGGAGAGTAGCTCGAGTGGTTCGGTGTGCATACGTGCCTGGACGGCCATCGAATCTCTCCCATCTGCCTTCGGGCGCATCCCCCCTGGTGGCGACCACGGTCACACCCGTCGGAACGAAAGCGGGCCGCATCCCGGGAAGACCCTTCCCCGTGCCGGACGCGGCCCGCAGTCTCGAGCCTCGGCCGGGCCCGACGAGAACTCCCGCCGGGCCCGGTCCAAGGATCGGCGATTCCTCCCTCAGCTGTCGTAGTAGAGGAAGAACTCGTGGGGATGGGGCCGAAGCCGCAGCGGCTCCACCTCGTTCTCCATCTTGTAGTCGATCCACCCTTCGATCAGATCATCGGTGAAGACGTCCCCCTTGAGGAGGAAGGCGTGATCTTCCGCCAAAGCGTCCAGTGCCTCCTCCAGATCCGCCGGAGTCTTCTCCGTCTCGTCCAGTTCCTCCTTGGTCATCTCGTAGATGTCCCGATCCAGGGGCTCGCCCGGATCGATCTTGTTCTCGATGCCGTCCAGGAGGGCCATGAGCATGGCCGAGAACATGAGGTATCCGTTGGAGGTGGGATCCGGGCAACGAAACTCGAGGCGCTTGGCCTTCGGATTGTCCACGTACATGGGAATCCGGACGGACGCGGAGCGATTCCTCTTGGACATAGCCAGGTTCACCGGTGCCTCGTACCCCGGAACGAGCCTCCGGTAGGAGTTGGAGGTGGGGGCCGCGAAGGCCAGGAGGGCCCGGGCGTGCTTGAGCAGCCCGCCGATGGCGTGCAGGGCCGTGTCGCTCAGCCCTGCGTAGCCGTCCCCTGCGAAGAGGGGCTTGCCGTCCTTCCACAGGGACATGTGGGTGTGCATTCCGCTCCCATTGTCCTCGAAGATGGGCTTCGGCATGAAGGTGACCGTCTTCCCGTGGTTCTTCGCCACGTTCTTGATGATGTACTTGAACCACATGAAGTGGTCGGCCATCTGGAGAAGGGGCTCGTACTTCATGTCGATCTCCGACTGCCCACCGGTCCCAACCTCGTGGTGATGGGCCTCCACGACGATCCCCACCTTCTGCATCTGGAGCGTCATCTCCGTCCGCAGGTTGTGGTAGGTGTCGGACGGGCTCACGGGGAAGTATCCCCCCTTGTAGCTGGGCTTGTAGCCCAGATTCGGCTCCTCGAAACGGGCCGTGTTCCAGGCCCCCTCCACCGAATCGATTTCGTAGAAACCCCGGTTCTGGGTCTGCTCGTAGCGTACCTGGTCGAAGATGAAGAACTCGGGCTCAGGACCGACGAAGCAGACATCCGCGATCCCGGACTGCTTCAGGTGGGCCTCCGCCTTCCGGGCCACGTGCCGCGGGTCCCGGGTGTAATCCTCCCGGGTCCCGGGGTCCACGATGTCGGCGATCACGCTGACCGTGGGCTCATGGAAAAAGGGGTCCATGGCCGCAGTGGACGGATCGGGCCGGGCCACCATGTCGGAGACGTTGATGGCCTGCCAACCCCGAACGGACGAACCGTCGAAGCCCACGCCGTCCTCGAACGTCCCTTCGTCCCATGTCTCGATGGGGAACGTGCAGTGCTGCCAGGTGCCCAGGAAATCGGTGAACTTGAGGTCCACCATGGTAGCGCCGTTCTCTTTGGCGTATCGAAAGAAGTCATCGGGTGTCATCGCTTTGCTCTCCCTTGGTTTTCAGTGGGTACGGGGACCGGTACGGCGTAGTCCGCGGCTTCCGGGCCCTGGCTCGTCGAGGCCCGGGCCGGTCCCTGAGGTGCTGTGATGGGTGGTGCAAATAGGTCAGCGGGGCGGGTTCAGCCCCGTTGGTAGGGTGCCGGACCGGGACCTGCTCCGACCATCGGTCCGGCAATGGCTCCGGCTCTCGTTCCCAGGACGGGCTCGCCTCTCGCCCTTCCCGGGTCATGAATGGCTCCGAGGCTTGCAGGAGCGGCAAAGGGGGACCGGGCCGTCGCCGCGGCACCGAGGCTCGGGGGCCCCGGAGCGGATGGGACGGGCGCTCCCGGAATCTCCGCTCCGCGTGTGGGGCTCCGGCGTTCTGAAGTGTCGACAGGGCTCATGCTCGGCTCTTCTCCCGTAGGTGCGCCCCCCTGGGAGCGACGCACCGGTCCGTGTGACGAAGTGATTATAAGGGCCGGCGAAGGCCCCGGGAAGGGCCTCAGGGTTGATTATTAGATATAATTTATTTAGCCTATTTGAGTTTATTCTATAGGACAGGATCGCACCGAGGAGAGCGTTAAGTGAACGTGCGTGACGAATCCGGTGGGGCTCCCACTTCCCTGACGGGCCGCAGCCGCGAGCTAAGGGGGCTCCGAAGGGACCTGGACGCCCAAGAGGTGAAGCTGATCCAGGTCTCCGGACCCCGTGGACGGGGCAAGACCGCCCTTCTGGCCCACGGACTCGCCGGACGCCGGGCTCTGCACTTTCAGAGCGCTCCTCTCCCCGGGCAGACCCTGGTGAACGACCTCACGGAGCTGACGCGGGGGACCCTGGGAGAAGTCCCCGCGCCCCGCCGCCCGGGAGTTCTCCCCTTCTCCTCTCCGGCCGGCGAATGGATGTCCCTCCTCATGGGAATCGCGGATTCGCTGGAGCCCGAAGGGGAGCCACTCGTCCTGGCCCTCGACGGTGCGGACGAACTCCTCGGCCAGGAACGCCGGCTCACGGAGGCCCTGGGGGAGATGATGGACGCCGTCCGGGCCCGAGAGCTTCCCCTCACCTTGGTTCTCACCTGCCGGAAGCCCGACTCCCTTGACCCCCTGGTGGGCGAGGAGCGTCGCCTGGGCGCTGCCGACCGATCCCTGAACCTCTCCCCCCTACCCTTTCGCGCGGCGGGGTGGGCGCATGGAGGAACTTCCCCTCGGGACGCCTTCCTCCGCTGGGCCCTGCTGGGGGAAAACCCTGCGTTCCTGGTTCATAACGAGCTCATCTCCGAGGAGGCCGCCAGCGCCGTCCATCGCCGGGTTCTTTCGCCCGACGGGGACCTCTGGGACGCCCCGATAAGGAGACTCGAAAGGTCCTTTCAGCGGCCCGGGCGGTACGCAGCGATCCTTCGAACCCTGGCCCGCGGGCCTTCCGATTGGGGGGACCTCTTGCGGCGGACGCCGGGAATGGAATCGGGGGGACAGCTCGCTCCGTACCTCCAACGGCTGGAAGAGGAAGGCCTGGTGGAATCGGTCCGGCCCCTCGGTGCGTCGCCGAAGAGCCGAAACAGCCGTTACCGAATACCGGACCCCTTCCTGGCGTTCTGGTTCGGCTGGGTCCTACCGGTGCGAAGCGCGATCACGGGCCGCTCGCCGGGAGCCGCGTGGGCGGAATTGATCGAACCCACCCTCGACGTGCACCTTCAAAATGCCTTGGAGAGGGCTGCCGAGCTCTGGCTTCGAGACCACGCCGAGGAGGCCCTGGGGGCTCCGGCACGGGAGGCGGGAGGCCTTTGGGGAGGCGAGGCGGACTTCCCGGTGACCGGGAGATTGGCCAACGGACAGGTGTGCTATGGGCTGGTGGAGTGGTCGGCCGACACGGCGGGTATGGCGGTCCGCATGGTCCGTTCCATGGAGGACACCCGTTACGGAATCGGTCGGGAGTCCCGCGCCCCTCTCTTCTTCCTGGCTCGAGAAGGGGACGAAGAGATTCGGCGGATGGTGGCGAGGCAGCCGTTGGCCCGGATCATAGGGCTGGACACGCTCATGGGACACCCTGAGCCTGAGAATTCTTCCCCGTCCAACTGAAGGAGACGTCGCCAACCATGGCCGACACGTCCTCTCTCATCCACAGGATCGCCATGGATACGGTCCTACCCTGGATCGCCGTGCTCGTCCTTCTCCTGGGCCTCCTCTACTTCTTCGCACCGGTGCTGGCCCACTTTCTCCTCTTTCATCCCGAACGGTCGCCCTTGGATGAGCCGCCCGTCCTCGTCGGAGTACAGGGGCAGGTGGTGGACGGCGAGACCGAAGACGGGGTGCGCCTCCGTCACTGGTGGTATGACGCCGGGCCGGGTCGGCCGGCCGCAGTGGTCTTCCACGGAAACGCAGGTCATCTGGGGCACCGGGCCATCCTGGCCGAGGGCCTGTTGGAACACGACGTTTCCGTCCTTCTGGCAGGATACCGGGGCTACGGCGGAAGCGACGGCAGACCTTCCGAGGAGGGGTTGTACAGAGATGGGGCCGCAGCCGCCCGGGAGGCGAGTCGACTGGCGGAGGGAGGTGGTGTCGTCCTGCTCGGACGCTCGCTCGGAGGCGCGGTGGCAGCCCGGGTGGCGAGTGAGATCCCGGTGGCCGGCTTGATCCTGGACTCCACATTCACCTCTCTCCCGGATGCGGCGCGCGCCGTGTACCCATTCCTTCCCCGTTTCCTCCTGGGACGCTTGGAAGGTCGGTTTTCCACGCGCGAACGGGTGGAGGAGCTGGACCTCCCGTTGCTCGTCATCCATGGTCGTGAGGACCGACTCGTTCCCTTCGAGATGGGTGAAACCCTCTACCGCACGGCCCGACAGCCTGTGGAGTGGTTTCCGGTGGACGGAGCCGGGCACAACGACCTCCTCTTCGTGGCCGGAGCCGAGTACTTTCGGGTCGTAGCCGACTTCGTAGAGCGCGCCGCAGGCGAGCAGACCCTACGCCTCCACTGAACGGGTTCGCTTCACACCTCACTTGACCTCGCCGAGGGACCGGGCGCACGTTGGCGCCACGGTCCGGTGGCGGCCCGGGCTCCTGCTGGGCCTCTCCGGCCCTCGCCCATTCCTGGACGGAGAGCGATTTCACCATGAGACGTCCCTACATCGGATTGGCAGCCCTGCTGGTGGCCCTTCTCGTGACCGCTGTGGCGTGCGGAGAAGCCCCACCGCCCCAGGACGAAGCCGCCCCCCCCGGTCCCGAGCGTGCCGAGACCCAAGAGGCCTTCTGGAGCCACTTGGAGGCCCTTTGCGGCCAAGCCTTCTCAGGCGCCGTCGCCGAGCAGGAAGCGGTGGAAGACGACTTCCAGGACCGGGAGTTGATCATGCACGTCCGGGAATGCGATCCGGACGAGATCCGGATACCGCTCCATGTAGGGGAGGACCGTTCCCGCACCTGGGTGATCACCCGTACGGCGCAGGGACTTCGCCTGAAGCACGACCACCGTCACGAAGACGGCACGGAGGAAGAGCTGACACAGTACGGCGGAGATACGGAGGAGCCGGGCACGGAAGGACATCAGGACTTCCATGCCGACCAGTTCACAGCGGAACTCCTACCGGAGGCCGCCACGAACGTCTGGACGCTCGAGGTCGAACCCGGAGAGTCCTTCGCATACCAACTCGTGCGAGAAGGCACGGACCGCCGGGTGCGTTTCGAATTCGATCTCTCCGAAACGGTTCCGGCGCCTCCGGCCCCGTGGGGGTTCGAAGACGAGGGCTGATACCGTCAGTAGTACGGGGCCATCATCACGTAGACCAGCACGCCCGTGACGGTCACGTAGAGCCATAGGGGCAGCGTCCACCGCGCCACGGCCCGGTGTCGATCCACCTGGTCGCGGAGGGCCCGGAGGAGGGTGAAGAGGGCCAACGGGAGGATGACCGGGGCCAGCACCACGTGGGTGATCAGGACGAAGTAGTAGAACGGTCGAATCCACCCCTCACCTCCGAAGGCCGTGGGCTCGGCCTGGGAGTGGTAGACCAGATAGGAAACCAGGAACAGGCAGGAAAGGCAAAACGCCGTCGCCATCATGATTCGGTGGGCGTCCACCCTGCCGCTTCGCACTTGCAGCCACCCCACGAAGAGGAGGACTGTAGCCGTGGCGTTCAGGCCGGCATGGAAGGCCGGCAAGCGGGAGACGTCGAGGCCCTCCACCACGGCCAGCCGGGGGACGGAAATAAGGAGAACCACCAGAGCCACCACCACCCCGGAGGTTCCATAAACCAACCATCGGAGCTGCCGCTCCGTCATCCGCTGGGCAAGCCGCGTCACCGCACCCATCTCACTCATGCCCGTGAAGATCACGTGGGCGGGTCGAGGAATCAACGGCCTGGCGGACCCGCCCGAAAACCCCGGCACCTACCACGCAGGCGAGAATACCCCGGGGGCGGTGACGGGCCCCCAGAACGGCGACAGGTCGCGACCCGCGAAAAGCGCCCGTTGCAGGGGTCGGACGAGCTCCAGGCCCCTCGCGGCCACATCCATCCCCAGTTCCCGGGTCACCCCGGATCGGCCCTCCTCCACCAGCACCTCCAATAGCGTGCGTTCCCGGGGGAATAGGCGAAGTTCCACGGGGACGTCGGGAGCCAGGTCCGCCTCCTCCCGTGCGATCGCCACGGCGGTGGTCAGTCCCCCCAAATCGTCCACCAGGCCACGCTCCATGGCCTGTCGCCCCGTCCAGACTCTACCGCGAGCCACCTCCTGGACCTGATCCAGGCTCATCCCCCGTCCCACCGCCACCATCTCCTTGAAGTCGGTGTAGACCCGGTCCAGGCTCTCTTGGAAGTGCTCCCACTCCCTGTCCTCGAACGGCCTCACCGGGGACCAGATTCCGCCACCCTCTCCTACCTCGACCCGGTCCCAGGTCACATCCAACTTCTCCCAGAGCTCCTCCGTGACCGGCTTTCCGCCCGCCACACCGATGGACCCGGTGATGGTGGACGGTTGAGCCACGATCCGGTCCGCCGGAGCCGAGATCAGATAGCCCCCCGATGCGGCCGAGTTCCCCATGGAGACCACTATCGGGATCCCGCCCTCCCGGGCCCGGACGAGCTCCCGGTGGACCACGTCCGAGGCCACATACGAACCACCCGGACTGTCCACCCTGAGGAGGATGGCCCGGACCTCCGGATCGTCCGAAGCGCGGCGGATCGCCCGGGCCACGGTCTCGGAGCCCATGCTCCCGCCGCCCATGATGGGATCGAGGCCGCTCTCCCCCTGGTGAATGGGCCCGACCCCGTAGATCAGAGCGACCCGCTCCCCTCGATCCCAGACCCCCCTGGTGGCCGCACGGTACCGGCGATACGAAACCGACTCCGCGTCCCCTCCCACGTGATCGCGCAATGCCTGGAGAGCCTGGTCCCGGTAGCCCAGTCGGTCCACCAGACCCAAGTCCTCCGCTTCCAAGGCCAGGAACGGCCCCTGGTCCATGAGCTCCAGAACCCGCTCCTCCTCCAGGCCTCGCCCGTCGATCATCCCTCGGGCGAGTTCGCCACGGATCCCCTCCAGGAGAGAGGTCATGGACTCCCTCCCCGCCTCGGTGAAGCCATCCTGGAGGAAGGGCGCTAGAGCATCCTTGTACTCCTCCCGCTGGTCTCCCTGAAATCGTATCCCGATCCCCTCGAGGGCTTGGGAGAGGAAGGGGGCTTCCACCGCCAGTCCCGTCACACCCACGTCCCCCGAGGGTTGAAGAACGATCTGGTCGAAGGCCGTGGCCAAGTAGTATCCTCCCTGCCCCACACCGGGCCGCCCCAAGGTCTCGGAGAAGAGGTATGCTGGCTTTCCACTCTCTCTGAAATGGAGAACCGCCTCCCGAAGCTCCTCCACGACGCCCAGTCCCAGTCCTCCATGGGCTCCTCGGACCAGCAGGCCGGCGACGCGATCGTCATCGGCTCCCCTCTGGATCACATCCACCACCTCGCGAACGGGCTTCCGCCTTCGCTCGAGGGTGAGGAGCAGGGGGTCGTCCGGAACATACTCCACCAACCCGGGCTCCAGATCGATCTCGAGAATGGCGTTCCGCGGGATGGGCTCCGGAGCGAGAACGAAAAGGTTCACGGCGATGGAGAGGACCACCAGCCCGGTGGCCAACACACCCACGAATACGAAAAAACGAGTGAGGAAACGTCGCACGGCGGAACTCCTGCATGGTTGAACCTGGAAGGGCGCCCCGGGTCCCACTTGACTTGATGCCCGGGGAGGAGCAAGGTGTCGGGCCTCCCTCGCCGTGAAAGATAGCCAGGTAGCGAACTCGGGACACCGTGACGTCTAATCGCCTTCCCTCCGGACCCTGGACCCAACCTCCGCGCTGGCGAGTCTACGCGATGGCGGTCCTGGTGCTCGCGGCGGGACTGGCTTCGGAGCCCTCGGCCGCCCAGGAGCCCAACGGGGCCGGAGAACACCTCCGCGTACACCTCCTTACCATGGGCCCCGGCGACGAGGTGTGGGAGCGCTTCGGTCACAACGCCCTCTGGATCCGAGACGAAAACACGGGCGACGACCGGGTCTACAACTGGGGCCTCTTCTCCTTCGAGGAGGAAGGGTTTCTCCTCCGGTTCCTCCAGGGCCACATGCGGTACTGGATGGACGCCATGCCGCTGGACGCCACCCTCCGGGAATACGAAGCGAGAAACCGCTCGATCTGGATCCAGGAGCTGGCCTTGACGCCCGCTCAGCGCGCCGAGCTACTCGAATTCGCCGAGTGGAATCGTCTCCCGCGGAATCGCTACTACTGGTACGACTACTTCCGGGACAATTGCTCCACCCGGGTCCGGGACGCACTGGACCTGGTGCTGGACGGAGCCATCCGAAGGGCGGGGATCCCCCCGGGGGAAGGCACCTACCGGTGGCATGCCCGGCGCTTGACCCAGAACGCTTTCGTCATCGAGCGGGGAATGCACGTGCTCCTGGGTCCCCGGAGCGACCGTCCCCTTTCCCGATGGGACGAGTCATTCCTCCCCATGGAGCTCATGGCGCTGCTGGAGACGGTCAAGGTGGAGGACGAGGCCGGTGACCCTACCCCCCTGGTAAAAGAATCCCGAACCCTGTTCCAGGCGGAGCGGGAGCCGGAGCCGGCCGAGTCGCCGGGGTTCGGGGGAGGCCTCGTTGGACTGGCGCTGGCTGCAGGGCTCCTCCTGGTGGGTTCGGCCGGCCTGAAGGGAAGACGCAGGAGCTGGTTCCGGATCGGAGCGGCAGTGGTCGGTGGGACCTGGTGCCTGCTGGCCGGCGCTCT
>SKSR01000042.1 GCA_007122885.1 Gemmatimonadota bacterium | reverse complement strand
TACCCTCCACACTCCGTATTTCCCGGCCCACGCGCCGGCTCAGGTCCTCCGCCGCCGAACCGGAAAGCCGGACACGGACGTCGTCGCCGGGAGCCGGCGTCTCTCCGATCATGGGCTCGTAGGTGTGACAGGCCGTCAGAACGACAATGACCCAAAGCAATGAAAGAACCCGGATCAAGCCGGATTGGGGCGAACAACATGTCTGCCGCATCAGCACTCCTCGAAGCTCTCGCTCGATTTCGTGGGCCGTCCGGCAGCAGCGGCCCCGCCACCCGGACCCGGGAGTCTTTCCACGTAGAAACTACCACGCGCCCAGGCTGAACTGGCGGCTGTACTTCACCACCAGTGATCGACTCAGGGGACCTTCCAGACTTCCCACTCCCTGGGCATCGTTGTATACGACGAACAGGCCCGTCCCCGCGGTCCCGAGCCAACCGAACCGGACGTTGGCCGACCACATATCGAGCTGGTTGCTGTACTGGACCAAAGATTGAAGGGAAACCCGCGGCGTGAAGAAGTAGCCGATCCGACCGGAGAGGATCGTGGCCGTGAAGTCCCCTTCGTCCAACTGGACATCGTTGTGGCTCACCTGAGCGCTCACGGACGCCTGAGCCCCATACCGGCCCATGAATTGGAGCCTGATTCCGCGTCGGCTTCCGGAGAGAAAGCTCCCCACGTCGAGCCCGCCATCGAGAGCGACGGGAGCGCTCTCGTCGGTGTTGAACCGCCAAGCCGCCTCCCAACCGTCGTAGGTTCCGGGAGCAACTGTCACATCCGGGTGGATGGGGAAGGGTCGCTCCAGCCCTTCGCGGACCCAGTTGAAGGCCGGACTGAAGAAGGCGCCGTTCTCGAACTCCACGTGGGAGTCCACATGAAGCCGGGCCGACTGCTCGAAGCCGGTCTCCAGATTCCGGAAGGTGTTGTAGGAGACATGGGGCCGAAGCTCCCGGAGCCACGGGAAGCGCCCCGGCCGGATATAGTTCATGAGAAACCCGGAGTACGTCCGATAGTTGTCCCGATTCAGAAAACCCACCTGCGGGTCGAACGCGTCCCCTACCTCCCGGTAGGTGAGAACGGCCCGAAGCTCCCGACTTTCGTAGCTTCCGGACAGATGAGCCGCGTGGTCGCTCCCCTCCAGATCGGGTGTTTCCGTCCGGGCCAGAAAGGAACTCACCGTGACGCCCTCGCCCAACCCGAGCTGGCCATCCACGGCGTACGTGCGGTTCGCTCCCTCGCCGAGCCCCTGTGGATTCCGTTCGGTGAACAAGGTCCCGACCCGGGAGCGGTTGGGAAGCTCTCGGGCCACCCGGGCCACTGAGAACGCGTCCCCGGTAGGAGTCCCCGGGGTCAGCTCCCCGTCGTATCCGGTCCGAATGTGCAGGAGGCCCACGTTCATCCCGGCCAGGCGACCGGAGAGGCGACCGCCTCCCCTGATGGGCAAAGGCTCACCACCTCCGTCCATCCCGATCCGGCGGGAAAAGAAGAGCTCGGTTCCGCCCGTCCCCACGTTGAAGAACCCAGCGTTTTCCAGGAAAAAGGGCCTCTTTTCGGGAAAGAAGAGATCGAAGCGGGTCAAGTCCATCTGGACCTCGTCCACCTCCACCTGCGCGAAGTCGGTGTTGTAGGTCAGGTCCAACGTCAGCCCCCGGGTGACCTGGACCTTGGCGTCGGCCCCCACTTCACCGGGGTAGCTGAAGGAGTCGTCGCCCGCCCGGTGGTCCCGCTCGGCGGCACCGAGGACGTACGGAGTCAGTAGGACCGTCCGGACCGTTGGGGGCTCGAGCCCCTCCAGATAGCCTGCCCGGCTGACCCGGAAGAGGGAATACTGGCGAGGAACCGGGGACCAGAAGCTCTCCTCGTTCAGTCGGCGAATCCGCCGCATGGCGTTGAAACCCCAGGACTGGACCGCGCCATCGCCATAGCGAAGGGTGGAGAAGGGGATCCGGAACTCGGCATACCACCCCCGGTCGTCCCGGGAGGTAGCCACATCCCAGCTCCCGTCCCAGTTCAAGTTGAACCCGCCTCCGGCTCCGGCCTGCATCCGTCCGCCCCCTCCCATGAAACCACCTCCTCGCCCCTCGTCGGACACCTGCCCGTCGTACTCGATGCCCGCCGGGTTCGTACCGAAGACGAAGCCGTTCTGTCGGTCGTTGAAGGTGTCGAATATGAGAAGCACCGCATCCGAGTCATCCAGCGGCGCATTCCGGATGGATTCCCCATCCACGATGCCCATGGGCGCTCGATCCCAGAGCCAGACACCCACGTAGACGGCCTCATCGTCATACAAGATTCGGATTTCCGTGGACTCGGAGGCCGGCTCCCCGTCCCGGGGCACTCTTTGGACGAAATCCGTGAGGGGTCGAGCCCGTTCCCAAACCGCTTCGTCCAGGATGCCGTCGATGCGGGGGGCTTCGTCCACATATACGGCCTCCGCCGATCGGACTCCCCCTTCCTCCGCCGGTCGTCCCTCCCCGCTCTGGGCCGACGCACCGGAACTCAGGCAAAAGAGCGCGACGGTCGAAAGCATACCTGCGACACTGGTTGCCCCACGACCCAACGGCGGAGTAGGCATGGTTCCCGATCTTCCTGTAACAGAGGTGGACAGCTTCCCTTCCGGAAATGGCTCTTTCAAGATCCCGAGGAGAGTGGCGGACAGGCAAGTGAAGCGGGGTGCCCCCACGCCACGGCTCAACGAGAGTGCCCCCAGGAACCCCCTCCGGCAAGGCCGGGTACGCCGGGCTACTCGCCCCGTGACAGGGGCTGCGACCTTCGTGGGAAGATCAAAGTCCCGTCGACGAACCCTAAGCTCGAGGTACCACAAGCCATGAGCACCGGCCTCTTCGAAGTCCCGCCCGCCATGAACGAGCCGATCCTCGGCTACGCCCCGGGAAGCCCGGAGCGAGAGTCCCTGGAACGACGGATCGAAGAGCTCAACCGGGACACGGTGGAGGCCCCCCTCTACATCGACGGGAAAGAGGTTCGCAGTGACGAAACCTTCGACCAGCCACGTCCCCACCGGCTGGCCGATCCGGCGGCACGGGTCCACGCCGCCGGAGAGGAACACATCCAGGCCTCCATCGACGCCGCCCTCCGGGCCCGGGAAGAGTGGTCGTCCCTGCCCTGGGAAGAGCGGGCCGCCATCTTCCTCCGGGCAGCGGATCTGGTGTCGGGCCCCTGGCGGGACACATTGAACGCCTCCACCATCATCGGTCAGTCCAAGTCCGTCCACCAGGCGGAGATCGAAGCGGCGTGCGAGCTCTGCGACTTCCTCCGCTTCAACGCGCATTTCGCCGAGCAGATCTACCGGGACCAGCCCCTTTCACCGGAAGGCATGTGGAACCGGGTGGACTACCGGCCCCTGGAGGGGTTCGTCCTGGCCATCACCCCCTTCAACTTCACGGCGATCGCGGGGAATCTGCCTACGGCCCCGGCTCTGCTAGGGAACGTGGTGGTGTGGAAGCCCTCGGAGAAACAGGCCCTCTCGGCCCACTTCTTCATGGAGGTCCTCAAGGCGTGCGGGCTTCCGGACGGGGTCATCAACCTGGTTCATGGGGATGGGGCCTTGGCGGCGGACGTGGCCACGGCCCACCCGGAGTTGGCCGGCCTCCATTTCACCGGGTCCGCCGCCGTCCTCAAGGACCTGTGGAAGAAGGTGGGCCAGAACGTGGACCGCTACCGGAACTACCCCCGCATCGTGGCCGAGAGTGGAGGTAAGGATTTCGTGGTGGCCCACCCCTCGGCGGAGGTGGAGCCTCTCGTCGTGGCGCTGGGCCGAGGAGCCTTCGAGTATCAGGGCCAGAAGTGCTCGGCGGCCTCCCGGGCCTACATCCCCCGGTCCCTCTGGCCCGAAGTCAAGGAAGGCATCCAGGAGATGGTGTCGGAAATCACCGTGGGGAACGTGGAGGACCTCTCCACCTTCATGGGAGCCGTCATCGACGCAGGGGCCTTCCAGCGGCACCGGGAAGCCATCGAGCAGGCCAAGAGCGACGGCCTGGAGGTGGTAGCCGGCGGAGGCACCGATGACTCGGAAGGGTGGTTCGTGCAGCCCACCGTGCTCCGGACCGACGACCCTCGCCACGACCTCATGGAGCGGGAGCTCTTCGGCCCGATCGTGACCGTGTACGTCTACGATGACGACAAGTGGTCCGAGACCCTGGAGCTCGTGGACACCACCAGCCCATACGGGCTCACGGGAGCGGTGTTTTCCCAGGACCGTTCCGCCGTGCAGGAGGCCCACCAGCGCCTCCGGTACGCCGCCGGCAACTTCTACGTGAACGACAAACCCACCGGCTCAGTGGTGGGCCAGCAGCCCTTCGGAGGAGCCCGAGCCTCGGGGACGAACGACAAAGCGGGCTCCTTCCTGAACCTGACTCGGTGGCTGAGCCCGCGGGCCATCAAGGAGACCCACGCACCACCCCGGGACTGGCGGTACCCGCACATGGGTTGAGGAAGAGGTCTCCCACCTCCCCGACGACGGGATCGGGGGCAGAGGAGAGTCACTCACCGGAACCTGGGCTCATCGATGGCCGAACGGTCCATCGCAACCCACGGTCACGGATGCCCGGGCACCGATCACGCGCCTTGTAGGCATGAAGACCAGACCCGCTCGAAGGCCTTTTCCAGACGATCGAGATCCGCATTTGTGTGGCGGCTCATGACGCAGATCCGGAATCTTTGCTCCTCCCGGGGAACCGCCGGGAATGCCGAGTAGTTGACCAGAATCCCTTCGTCATAGAGGATCTTCGCAGCTTTCTTCGCGTCCATCTCCTCGGGGACGGGAACGATCACAATCGGAGACCCGCCATTCTGATCCACACCGAAGGGAGTCAACTTCTTGGTCAGGTATTCCACGTTCATCCACAATCGTTCGCGAATCGTAGGATCCCGTTCCAACAGATCCATCCCCTCCAGAGCAGCGGCCACGATGACAGGTGAGAGGGAGGTCGAGAACACGTGAGAGCGGGAGAGAAAGCGTAGGTGGTCCATGAGGGCACTGCTCCCACCGGCCACACCCCCGGGCACTCCATACCCCTTCGCGAACGACGCGGTGATTACCCCACCCACCCCGTTCGCGCTCTCCAAGTCCCGGACCAGCGCATCCTCGTAGACGCCCACCCCGTGGGCGTTGTCGACGATCCAGATCGCGTTGTTCTCTTCGCACAGGGCCACGAACTCCGGCAGCGGAGCCCGGTCCCCCTCCATGGAATAAACGCTCTCCACCACCGCGTAGGTATCGGCATCGGGTGAAACCTCTTCCCCGAGGCGTTCCCGAAGGTCGTCGAGATCGTTGTGCCGAAACCTCTGCGTGCGACGGACCCCGGCGGTCTTCGCTCCATCCCAACAGGAGGCGTGAACATGGTCGTCTCCGATGAGACGATCCTTGGGACGGAGCAGACCACTCACCACGCCAACGTTCGCCGCGTAACCACTGGGAAACAGGATGGCCGACTCGGTGCCCAGTAGCTCCGCAAACCGCTCCTCGAGCATCTGATGGAGCCTGGTGTGCCCGTTGAAGGCCGCCGACCCCCCGGTTCCCAATCCGAACGAGTTGATGGCCTCTTTGGCCGCCCTACGGAGGGCGGGGTGAGTGTTCAGATTCAGGTAGCTGTTCGACGCGAACATGAGCATGGAGCGGGGTCGACCACTCTCGGCACATCGGATCCGAACCTCCCGATCCACCTCCGAGAGGACCTGCCCGATCCCAAAGACATGCTGGTCGTTGCGGGCACTCTCGAGCAGTTCGTCGGTTTTCGCGAGCCGCTGCGCCAAGCGCTCCTTTCGAGTGGCCAGATACAGGTCCCACAGATCATACGACATCCAGAGCCCTCCCAGGTCATTCCGCTCTTTGGAACGGACGGTCGGATGGCGCCACCGGGCCTCGACCTCCGTCCCGATAGCGAGCCACGATTCTCGGTCGATCGAGCTTTCCGTTTCCGGTGCGCGGGAACGCGCCCTCCCATTGATGGATCATCCGAGGCACCATGTAACTCGGCATGTTCCTCCTGCAGTAGGTAAGCAGGGTCGAGACGTCCAGTTCTCTCCCCTCCAGGACGGAGACCGCCGCGTGGACCACCTGTCCCAGCTCGTGGTGGGGCCAACCGAAGACGACCGCCTCACCAACCTGTCCGCTGGCATGGAGCACGTCCTCCACCTCCGTAGGGCTGATCCGGACGCCGCTGCACTTGATCACCTCATCTCGCCGTCCGACGAACCAGAGATACCCATCCTCGTCCATCCTCACGATGTCTCCGCTGAAACACACCACCTCGTCACCGATACGGTCCGCCAAGGCCGGACAAGGGCGTAGGACTTCACGGCTGGCATCCGGGGCGTTCCAGTATCCCTTCGACACGAACGCCCCCCGGTGGACCAGCTCACCGGACTCCCCGGGACCGCAGAGATCCCCCTGCGGGCTCAGGACGAAGACCTCTACGCCTGGAACGGGCACTCCAATCGCCCCCTTCTTCTCTCGGAAGCGACCGGGAGGAACGTAGGTCGACCGGAAGGCCTCGGTCAGACCGTACATAAGTACGATGTCCGCGTTGGGGAAAACCCCTGGAAACGCGTCCAGGGTGTCGCTCGGAACTGCTCCTCCGCTGTTCGTCACGCAGCGCAGCGTTTCGAGGGCCGCTGCTTGGGACCGGAGGTGCCGAACCAGGGGAACCCAGACGGGGGGCACCCCTGCGAAACAGGTGACCCCGGCTTCATCCACCGTCCGGGTCACGTCGGGAGGGAGTGGTGACCTCTGGAGCACGACCTGGCCGCCGACCAGGCATGAGGCGAGGATTTGGTTCAGTCCGTAATCGAAGGACAGGGGCAATAGGCTCAAGATTCGGTCTTCCCCCCGGAGGCCCAGGTACCGGACCACCGATCGAGCCCCCTCCACCAGGTTTCGATGGGTGACCATCACTCCCTTCGGAGGCCCGGTCGACCCAGATGTATACAAGAGGGCCGCAAGGTCCCGATCGACGGAGGGACCTTCCGGCGCCGGTCCGGCCGACGCGGCTTCCCAGGATGTGAGCCTCGGGTCCTCCAGGTCGGTCTCCCCCAGGACCACCACCTGCTCGAGGTCGGCGAGGACCCTGGACCCGGCCAGCTTCCGGACCCGACGCCCCTCCGTGAAGAGAACTCGACTCCCGGAGTCGGTCAGATTGTGCGCCAGTTGATCCACCGTCCGTTGCGGGCTCACGTTCACGAATACGGCGCCCAGTCGAGCGGCGGCGAAGATGGCCACCAGCTCTTCAGCGGACTTGGTCAGTTGGATGCACACCCGGTCTCCCCGCCGCACCCCCCGTTCGTGGAGCCACCCTGCGAGACCTTCCACCTGGTCGTGGAGAGTCCCGTAACTCACTCGAACATCACCGTCCGTCACGGCCGTTCGGTCGGGATGGGCTTCCACATTCTTCGCCAGCAAATCGTGGACCGTGAAGCTCAACATTTCCAACGCATGGCGAACGTCACCACTCCGAGGAGGTTTCCCTGGCTTTCCCACATTCGAGATGTGGCGGAGTATCGAATGATCGGTGAGTCCGTGCAAGCCGCTCTCACCACAGGGCTTGACAGGTCCATCGGAACCGGCAAGGGTAGTTCGTTTTTGCGATCTTCGCGGGGGACAGCGAGGCGGAGCGTTCCAGGATGGAACGACCTTCGAACTGGCGACGGACGGAGCGATGAGGTAGGCCGTGTTCGCGATTTTGAAAAGGGCCGCCGCTACCGACCGGGGAGTGGCGATTCGACACGGCCCGGATTCCACCATACACCTCAGCTATGCCGAGCTTTTGTCTCGATCCCTGACCCGGGCGGGGGCGCTCCAGCGAGCGGGGGTCCGAGCTGGAGATCGGGTGGCCGTGGTCACGACGACCTCGCACGCGACCCTGGAAACCCTCTTCGGCCTGAGCGCTCTCGGAGCCGTGCCCGTGCCCACGGCACCTCCTCCGATTCTCTCCGACGACAGGACCTCCCGTCAGCTCCTCACTCACATCGTGGACACCACCGACGCCCGCCACCTCGTTGCACCCTCTTCCTTCCTGTCCCAGGTAGAACCACTCCGGAAACGACCGGGCATGGAAGCGGTCCTCCCCTTGGAAGAAGGAGTGAACGAGCGGCCCATCGACCCCGTCGAACGAGGTCCGGACCAAGTCGCCTACATCCAGTGCACCTCCGGGAGTCAGAAGGCTCCGAAGCCGGTGGTCATCCTCGACCGCCACCTGGAAGCGAACACACGGGGCATCTCGGAGCGCAGCAGCATGGGGGGCGACGATGTCTCCGTTTCCTGGCTCCCCCTCCATCACGACATGGGCCTGGTCGGAACCCTTCTCACACCCATGGCGTCCGGCGCCGAGGTGGTGCTGCTTCCGTGGCAAGGGTTTCTCATGACACCGGCCTCGTGGCTCTGGGCAATGTCCGATCACGGGGGAACCGTGACGGCGGCACCGTGCTTCGGCTACGGCCATTGCGTCTCCCGGATACGGAACGAGAAGCGGCTCGAGGATCTGGACCTCGGAACGCTCAGAATCGCATTGATCGGATCCGACCCGATCAATCATCGGGTTCTTTCCCGGTTCGCAGAGCGGTTCGCATCCGCAGGCTTCGACCCCGGCTCCTTCGTACCGGCGTACGGCTTGGCGGAGGCGTGTCTCTGCGTTTCCATGACGCCGCCGGGCAGGGGGGTGCGAGTGGACCGGGTGAGAACCGAGGCCCTGCAAGGGTCCCCTCCCATGGCGATCCCGGCGATGGACGAGGATCGGGCGTCCAGGGGCGTTGTGAGCTGCGGAGAACCCCTGGAAGCGACCGATGTCCGTATCGTGGCGGAAGACGGAACCATCCTTGGCCCCCGTCGGGTGGGCGAGATCCAGGCGCGGGGACCGTCGGTGATGGCCGGCTATCTGAACGCTGAAGAGGCCACCTCCGAAAGCTTCGAGGAAGACTGGCTCCGAACTGGCGACTTGGGATATCTCTCCGACGGGGAGCTCTTCGTGGTGGGCCGGATCAAGGATGTGATCATCGTCCGGGGCCGCAATTACTACGCCCACGACGTGGAGACGACGGTGGAGGCGCTCGAGTGCGTCCG
>SKSR01000298.1 GCA_007122885.1 Gemmatimonadota bacterium | reverse complement strand
TGGTGGGCACTTCGGGCTCCGGATCGCCGTCGTGACCCTCCACCACCGTCCTCTCCATAGCCTCTTCCGCCTTGGTCTCCGCCCGAGCGATCTCTTCGGCGGTGCCGATCCCCATCACGACCTGCATGTGGGTCGGAAGGAGCTTCTGTATGGCTTCGTCCAACCGCTCGTTGGTGACGGTGGGAAGAACGGCCGTCCCGTTGGAACCGTTGGTTCCGGCGGCGTCTCCCGCATAATTGTCCAGAACGAACTCTTCCACCGCCTTCCGGGCGATGCCCAGGGCGAAGGGAGGAACCCTCTGGATCCGAACCTCCGCCTCGGGCGCCCACTCCAACCCCTGCTCGCCGTCTTCCTCGATCCAGGGTATTTCGTCCGGGCGGACGTCGGTGGTCCCGACCAGCAGGATATTCGTGGGGGTCAGGCGGCAGAGGTTGTCCGCCTGGGAGCCCATATCCGTTCCATCGATCCGGTGCCCTCCGTGCCGGGCCAGGAAGAGGAGGGTGGGCTCCACCTCCTCGATCCACTGGAGGATGCACTGGAAGGGCTTCCCGATGAGGATCTGGGTCTCCATCTCCACATCGGGATATTCCTCGGCCATGACCTCGGCCCGCTTGATGTTCGCCTGGCAGAGACGCAGAAGGCCCTTGTCGATGATGTTGTTGTGGAGCTCCTCCTGCTCTTCGAACTTGAAGACCTTGGCCGCCTGGGCCGACAGGACATCCTTGATGTTTCCGAAGACCACGTGGTGGTAGTCCACGTCGAAGGCGGAGCAGACATAGAGCTTGGCCCCGTACTCCCGCGCCATTTCCAGCGCCTTGCGCATGGCCTTGTACGAGTAGGAGGACCCGTCCACGCAAACCATCCACCGTCCCCCCTCGAGAGGGGTTTCGTCCCGGACGATCAGCGTGTCCTTCTCCACCTTTCGGATCACCCGGGCCGCTACGCCACCCAGTTGCGAAAAGGGCTGTTGCCCGATGCCGTGGGCGCCTATGCAAAGGAGGTCGTAGCTCCGGCCGCTCTCCCCCGCCAGCTTTTCCTCCTGCTCCTCCTCCTCCGCCACGATACGGCCGTCGTCGCCGATCTGAACGTCGCCCCGGGTCCGGTCTCCGCCATCGTACTTGTCGGCGATGTTGGGGTCGAAGCCGATCAGGCTCGGGAGTTGCCCCTGGCCCCGATTGGCCTCCCGGATGATCTCCTCGAAGTTGATCCCCTCCAGGAGTTGGCGGGTGAGGGGGACTTGAGCTTCCCGGCACCTTTTCTCGGTCTGATCCAGGAACGAGTCGGAGATGAGCTGCAGCCCCTTCTCGATGAGCTTGTCATGGATCTTTCGCTGTCGCTTGATTTCCGCGTCGGTCTGGAATCGGGCGGGCAGCCCGGTTTCGAGCTGGCGGAAACGGACATCGTGTAGGCGGGCGGCGTACACGTGATTTCCGGTGATTCGACCTTCGGACCTCTTGCAGATCTCGATGGCCCGGTCGACCGCCCAGTGGGAGTGGGAGGAGTTGTCTACGGGAACGAAGACCTCTCGGTACATAGCAGTGAAGCCCCGGCCGTCGGGTCCGCTGTACCCTACGACTCCGGAGACCGCACGGGCTCCCCTTCCGGGCGGCGTCATGCCGCCGGACGGAACTCGATTATTCCCCGATGGACGTCATGCGCCCTGGGGTGACCCCGCCTTCAGCGGGGTCCGACGGTCGAACCGGAGCGAAGGGGGGCGAGGCGCTCCCGCCCATTCGCGTTCTCTAGCGGGGCTCCCCGGAGGGGCCCCGTACACCGCCTCGGCCGCCCTTTCGGGCGGTACGCGGTGCTGAGAGCACTTTTTGCGGACCCGGGCTCGAGGCCTCGGGTCTTCTATAGGGTCACGGCCCGTCGAAGGGCCGGACGTGCCCGCCTCTGAGCGGCTCGTGGAGGCCGGGAAGCCTCACGGAAGCGAGCCGAAAAGCCAGTATACGGTGCCGGCGGTCGGGGTGTCAAATGGTCTCCTCTCAAGCTCATGGCGCGGGTTAGGAAGGCCGCTCACCACCGATTCTTCGGAGGAGTGAGGGAGCGGCCGCCACGGTGAGGCCCAGGGCGAGGACCGTGATGGCCATGGCTGGAAGCGCCGCCTCCCAAGTCGGGGACGGGGACCCGGGAAGGGAGAGGTGCACCCGATGGAGGAGCCCGAAGGGAAGGACCAGGGCCAGGATTTCGGCTGCGCTTCCCGGAGCCGGGGTCCGGAAGGCACCGGCCCCGTGTACGAGAAGGATGCCGGTCACCGCCGCGAGAAGAGCCCCCTCCGCCAGGGAACGGGCGCCGGCGGCCACCCAGAAGCCCAGAGAGTTGGCGGTGATCAGGGTCAGCGTCAGGGCGGGGGCGGTCGTCGCCAGTGCCGTCCACGAGGGGGCCCACGTCCAGACGATGACGGCAAGGGCCGGGGACAGTTGCAGGAGATCCAGGGCACTTCCGGCCAGGATCCGCTCAGCGGCCAGTGGCCGCTCGCCGTATCCGGTGAGCACCAGGCGCCGGAGGAGGCCCTGCTCGCCATCCCTCAGCAGGGGGATCGCCTGACCGAAGAGACCGAAGAGAACGAATAGGACGGTATAGACGGCTGCCGCGTGAAAGGTTGGAGCATCCGAGAGCGCCACTGGGAGCACCAGGAGGAGGGGGACCCCCGTGTTGAGCAGGAAGAGCCTCCGTCTCCTCCGTGCGGTCCTCCACTCGAGACGCCAGACCGGCAGCCTCATGGAGGCCCTTCGGAGCTGTCGGGGCCATCGCTTCCCGCGGATTTCGGTTGGGAGGCGAGCTCCTCACCGGTGATCTCCCGGAAGAGGTCCGAGAGGTCCGGTTCCCGGATTCGCACATCCCGGATCAGGGCCCCCGTCTCCAGGATCGTTCCCAATAGTTCAGGGAGAAGACGGCTTCCCTCAACGCTTTCGACCTCAGTCGTGTCTCCGTGCACCCAGCAGCGGTGCACCCCGGAGACCGCGACCACGGCTTCCTCCACGGTGTCGCCGGGGATCGTTTCGCTCAGCTTCACCGTGATCCGGGTCCGGCCCCGGACCCTCCGCAGCAGCTCGGTCCGGGGGCCTTCGGCGGCCACCCGTCCCTCGTGAAGGAAGACGATCCGATGACACCACCGGGGGGTCTCCACCACTTCGTTGGTTGCCAGGAATACCACCGCACCCCGTTCCGAAGCACGACGCACTTCCCGCTCCAGGGTCTTCACCCCGGCCGGGTCCAGCGCCACGGTGGGTTCGTCCAGGAGGAGGAGAGGGGGTTCCCGAGCCAGCACCTCGGTGGCCAGGAGCTTCCGTCGCATGCCCAGGGAGTAATGGCCCACCGGGACCCCCGCGGACCCGCTCAGGTGGAACGCCTCGGCGAGCTCGGCGGCTCTCCGGCTCGCCTTCTTCCCGCCGGCCCGAGACAGGAAGAGAAAGAACTCCAGATTTTCCTCACCGGTCAGATGCTCCAGGTGGATGGGCTGGTCCCTCAGCCACCCCACCGTTCGCCAGAGCGCGGGACCCGGATCGGCCTCCTGCCCGAGGATGTGGAGGTTTCCAGCGGTGGGGGCCTTCTCTCCGGCGAGGAGCCTCAGGAGTGTGGTTTTTCCCGAACCGTTGGGGCCCACCAGCCCCGTCACCTGGCCGGGCCGGGCAAGGAGGGAGACGCCGTCGAGCCCGACCCGCCCCGATGGGTACCGATAGGCGAGCCCCTCCGCCACGACCCCGGCCCCATCCTCGACGGGTGGAGGTCTCGGCGCGTTCCCGGGCGCAGGTGTCTGCGCCTTTTCGGACCCAGGAGTCAGAGGTCCCACCCGGCCCGGGCCAGCATCCAAAGGTTCACCAACACCACCACCAGCGCGGTGAGGTAGAACGATGACGGAAGTGCGCCTCCCTCGGCGGGGAAGAAGCTTCCCTCGATGAGGGCCGGTAAACGGAGAGAATGGAGCGCCCAGACGGCTCGGGCGAACCAGACGTTCTGCCAGCTCCAGAGACCCCAGAAGACCACGGCCAGGATCCCCACGCCCATGAGTAGCCAGAGCCAAACCGGCCCGCGCTCCTCCGGGAGGTGGCCGGCCTGGGCCAAGGCCCAGACGGCGAACAGGTAGAGGAGCCCTACGTGCAGATAGACGAAGGCTGCCTGCCGGAACTTTCGGCTGCGCGCTTGGACGGTCACGGGCTTTACATCCCTTCCAGACCGAGCTCCGTACGGGCCGTGTCCATCACCTGCGGGGTGATCGTCCGGATTCCGCGCTCCCGTGCGTAGTCCGTGTAGATTCGCTTGACCATCCCACGGACGAAGCTGGGGACTTTCTGGAGCCGGTCCACCGCTTCCGGGCTCCACTCCACCCGTCCTCCCGTTTTTCCGCTCGCTTCGGTCTCCCCTTCGGATGCCCCCGACTCTCCCGGTTCCTCCGGCTCCCGGAATGCGTCGCCATCCCCTCCGTCCAGGGAGGAACGAACGCCCTCCATGGCCTGGGGTGGGACCGTCCGCCCCCCGATCTCCACACCCATGGAGCTGACGAACTGGGTTTCCATGGGGTTCGTCAGGAGAGCCATCTCGCGCTGGCACCCCTTGCAGAGGAAGACCGCGGCCAGAGTCCCGTCCCCGGGGAGTTGGCGTTCTGCGAACTCCATCACCTCGTCACAGGGAAGGCATAGAAACTTCACGGATCCTCCCTCCCTGCCCGCTCTTCCTCCCGGATCCGTCCGGGACGGTGGAGGTCCCGGAGCAGCTCGTCCGCCAAGCTTCGAAACGCGTTCCGGGCCCCGCTGTTCTCCCCTCCGCCGGGACGCCCTCCATCGGTCTCCTCGGACAGCTCCGGGTCGAAGGGGATCCAGGCCCAGACGGGCACCTCGGCTTCCGCGGACAGCCGGCGGACTCCGTCCGCCTTGAAGAGGCTCCGCCCTTCCCCGCACGTCAGGCAGCGGAGTTCGGTCATGTTCCCCACCAGGGCCAGCGTGGGCACCTGGGCGTCCTGGAGGAGTCGGAGTGAACGGAGCGCCACGGCCCGGGACATCTCCGAAGGGGTGGAGACGACCAGGGCCGCGTCCAGGGACGGCAGAAGCTCCAGTAGCCGCCGGATCTTGTCCGTTCCCGGCGGGACATCCACCAGCAGGAGGTCCAGCTCACCCCACACCACGTCCGACAGGAACTCCCGGAGCGCGGTGGTCTCCATGCTGCTTTGCCAGAGGTACGTGTCCGTATCGGGCTCTCTCCAACGGAGAGGACCGTCGCTCTTTTCCTGGAGGAGCTCCATGGACATGACGCGAATGCCGGCCTCGTTCCGCGGAGGAACCACGCCTTCGGGACGGTCCTCGAGAGTCCGGCCCCTCACCGCCAGCATTCGAGCCATGGAAGGGCCGTTCAGGTCCGCGTCCACGACTCCTACGCGGTGGCTCCGGTGGGCCAGCTCCACCGCCAGGTTCGCCGTGACCGCGCTCTTGCCCACTCCGCCCTTGCCGCTGGCCACGGCGACGACCCACCGGACCCCGGCGAGGCGCTCTCGGAGTCGGGCCCGTTGGTCCAGGACCTGCTCCAGAAGCTCGGATCCGGTGTGGTGATCCACCTCCGAGTAGGTCCGGAATTTTCTCATGGCCTCAACCCCCTGCGAGAGGTTCGGGACCCGGTCCCATTCCCGGTCGGGTCCGGAAGGTGGCGGCCGAGCCGGTCACGGGACGATCTGGGCGCCCTCTTCATCAAAGACGGTCAGGGCGTCCACGGGACAGGCTCGGCACGCTTCCATGACCGTGGACTCATCCGGCTCCTCTGCCATCTCCTGAAAGGTGGCGATGCCCTCATCGTCGAATTCGAAGGTTGCAGGGGCTTCTTCGATGCAATCTCCGAACCCCACGCACAGCAGGCGATCGATCCGGACCGTGAGCTCCCCTATCTGGCGTTCCTCCACGTCGGACAAAGGTTCCCCCTGTGATCCTCGGGTGTGTCGTGTGCAGGCCCCCGGCGGGCTCGACCTTCGGGACGCCCTGCCTCGGAGGCCGGGGAAGAGCGAGACGCCGCTCCTTTGGGCCAACCTTGGCCACCGGGCCTTCCGGGGCAAGGGAGGTTCGCCGCGCCTTGGAAGGTCCGAGAGGGAAGCGCTACCTTTCGTCGTTCCGGTGGCGAAGCCGGGCCGGCCGCCCCGTCCACGGCGGCTCCCTCGTCCACCCCGTCCTCGAGCCTCCGGGGGAACCCATGAACATCCCTTCTCGCGTTGCTGCCTCAGGCTCCGTTTTTCTGCTATCGCTGTTCCTGGCCGGTCCGTCCCCCGCGGGCGGTCAAGACGTGGAGTGGGCGGTGGAAGGGGAGGTGGGAGGAAGTCTCTTCTTCGGAAACCGTAGCCAGACGGTCCTTTCCACCCGGGGCTTGGCGGAGCGGGTCGACCCGGTCTTCGAGTCCACCTCCGAAGTGAGCTTCACCTACGGCCGGGCCTCGGACGATGAGGGACAAAGCTTCGTCAACCGACGGTCGTGGGACGCGGCAACGGACCTGGCGTTCCGTCCCGATCAGCGATGGAGCCCGTTTGTCTCCGGAAAGATCGAGTCCAGCCTGGAGCGTCAGATCGACCTCCGCTTCAACACCGGCGCCGGCATGAAGCTGGTGATCCGGAGGGACGATCTCACACGGATCGATCTCTCCGCGTCGGCGCTGGCCGAACGGACCTTTCCCCGACACGAAGACGGGGTGGTGGAGGACGAGACCCGGGCGCGGTGGTCCACCCGCCTCCGTTTCCGGAGGGACCTGGCCGACGAGCGCGTGGAGTTCAGTAGCGAGACCTCGTACCGGCCGGTCTTCGACGATCCTTCGGACTTCACCCTCACGCACCGGACCACCCTGTCCTTCGACGTGACCGATGCCGTTCGCCTCCGCCTAACCTTCGTGGACGATTACGACGCCGGGGCAGTGGACCGAGGGGCTCGGACCAACAACGATGGCCAGGTTCAGGTGAGCGTGGTAGCCGAGCTGGACTGACCGGAGGACGGAAGGTCCGGCTATTCGGTCGGAGGAGGGCGGATCTCTCCTCGAGCCACGGTGACCGCCCTTCCAGTGAGACGGGTTCGCTCCCCGGCAGGCGCTAGCTTTCCCGGCCTCCGGTGACGAGCACGACCGCCGTGCGGTCCCGTCCGCCCCCATCAGCGTGAAGAAAGTCTTCGAGACCGGCCAGGGCCGCGGCGCTCGTGAGCTCGGCCACCACCCCCGCCTCCCGGGCGAGGACCGATCGGGCCTCCTCCATCCTGTCGTCCTCGACAGCCAACACCTGGCCGTTCACGTCTCTGAGCTCCGCCAGCAGGCGGCGGGCGTTGCGGGGAGTTTTCACGTCCATGGACGCGGCGGCCGTCCCGGCGGCGCCTGTGGCGTCCCCACCGGTGCCGGCCTCGGGGGGATCGCCCGACAGGACGCCGGAGGGGTCGGAGCCCTCCCACTCCTGGAGCATTCGAACCATGGGCTGAACGCCGGCCGACTGAACCCCCACGAGCCGGGGTCTGGATTCGACGAGGCCCAGGAGAGCCAGCTCCCGGAAGGCCTTTCCCTGGGCCGCCAGGGTACAGCCGTCGCCCACCGGCGCCACCAGGAGGTCCGGGGCCCGCCATCCCAGGCCTTCCGCCACCTCCAACGCCGCCGTCTTCTTCCCCTCCACCAGGAAGGGGTTGTACGCGCAGTTTCGGCTGTACCATCCACCTTCCCGCCCCGCTTCCTCCGACTCGGCGAACGCCTGGTCGTAGTTTCCGGAGGAGATGTGCGTCCGAGCCCCGTAGCGTTCCAGCCATTGGAGACGCTCCGGTGACGCGGCTCGCGGCACGTAGGCGTGGCACTCCAGGCCGGCGTGGGCCGAGAAGCCCGCCAGCGAGATGGCCGCGTTCCCAGCGGAGGCGCAGTAGACGGTCTTCCGTTCCTGCTGAAGGGCCCGGGTCAAACCCACGGCCGTCGCCCGGTCCTTCAGGCAGCGGGTCGGGTTCCGAGTTTCGTCCTTCAGGTACAGGGCCCTCAGCCCGAGCCTTCTGGCCAAGCGCGGAGCCGCGAAGAGTGGTGTGCCTCCGGAGGGAAGCACCGGGCCCGGCGCTTCCACCGGGAGAAGGGGAAGGAAGCGGAAGATGTCGTGGCGGCTCTGGAGCCATCCGCCACCTCGAGCCACCTCCTCGGCCACCTTGTCGTAGTCGTAGCGAACGTCCAGGATTCCAGGATCCCGTGGGTTTCGGTCTTCACAGCGGGGGCAGAGGTACGCTCGGGAGGAGGGAGCCTCTTCGTGGCCGCAGCGCAGGCAGCGGAGCTCGGAGACCAACACGGGGAAAGGAGGTCGTCCCGGCCCGGGCCGGCTAACGGACCCTCTTGGTCTGACGGCGGAGAAAGTCCATCATCACGTACTGCCCCAGGGTCATGGTCGTGGTGAAGTAGGCCTTGCCCCGAGCAATCTCCGACACTTTCCGGACGAACTGGACCAGGTATGGGTCCCGAGCGAGCATGAAGGTGTTTATGAGAATGCCCGCCTTCCGGCAGGCGGCCACTTCCCGAAAGGTGGTCCGGAGGATCCGGGGGTCCAGCCCTGCCGAGTTCGTGTAGACGCGGCCGTCCGGGAGGGTGAGAGCGCTGGGCTTTCCGTCGGTGATCATGATGATCTGGCGCATATCGTGCTTTTGGGAGCGAAGAATGCGCCGGGCCACCTGGAGCCCTTCCGCGGTGTTCGTGTGAAAGGGGCCCACCCGGGCTCTTCCGAGACGGGAAAGAGGGATTTCCTCCGCTCGATCCCCGAAGGTGACGACCCGGAGGGAGTCGCCCGGATACTGGGTGCGGATCAGGTGCGAGAGGGCCAGGGCCACTCGCTTGGCGGGTGAGAAGCGATCCTCGCCGTAGAGGATCATGGAATGGGAGACGTCCAGCATGAGGACGGTGGCGCAGGAGGAACGGTACTCCGTTTGATGTACCTGCAGGTCCTCTCGTTCCAGCTCCAGGGGGAAGGTCAGGCCCTCCCGCTCGATGGCGCTCCGGAGGGTGGCGGGGATGTCCAGGTTCAGAGCGTCCCCGAAGGCGTAGGGCCGGGAAGCGGTGGTGGATTCCACCCCGGTGGACAGCTCCGGTGTGTCGTGTGAGCCGGCGGCCGACTTCCCGAGAGCCCCCATCAGGTTCTTCAGCGCCCGGTAACCCAGGAAGTCCATCCCCTTCCTGGTCAGCTCGAAGTCCACGGTCTGGGCCGCGTCCTTGGCCTCGTCCACCGTTCCTTCCGAATGGGGGCCCACCGGCGGTCCTTCCCCCTGCCCTTCGCCCTCCTGGAGCTGGATGTACCCCTCTTCGGCCAGCTTCTGGACGAGCTCGTCCAGAAGCTCGCCGATCCGCTTCCGGATATCCGCGTCTCCCTGCCCCTCCCCCCTGAGCTCATCCAGCATCTCGGGGGTGAGCTGACCGCTCTCCAACAGAGCTTCCAGAAGGGCCTGCTTCAGGGCGTCCGTCGAGCTGGTGTCCTCATCCCCGGACCATCCCCAGTACGGGTGGAGGTGCGGTCCGCCCGCGAAGCCCCCGTCCAGCAGAAAATCGGAGAGGCGCTCCAGGAGCGCCTCCAGGTTGAAGGCGTCGAGCCAGCTACCCTTGTACTTCGTATAGGTGGTGAAGCGCATGGGGGAGGCCCGGGGCCGAGGGATCGAGTGTGCGAAGGTGGACCGCCGGATGAAGCTTTCCCCCCGGCGGTGCCCGTGTACCTTCCCGGTATGGAACCCCCAGAGCCGACCCGGGACACGGATAGGCTCCACAGCTTCCGTCACCGACTCCTTTCCTTCTTTCGGGAAGAGAGTCGCGACCTGCCCTGGAGGCAAGCCTCGGACCCGTACCGGATCTGGGTTTCAGAGATCATGCTGCAGCAGACCCGTGTAGAGACCGCAGTCCCGTACTACAGGGAATGGGTTCGACGGTTCCCGGATTTGGAGGCTCTGGCCGACGCGGAGGAAGAGGAAGTCCTCGAGCTCTGGGCGGGGCTGGGCTACTACGCCCGTGCCCGAAACCTCCATTCCGCCGCTCGGGTCGTCCGGGATCGTTTCGGGGGATGCCTGCCCCGGGATCCGGACACCCTCCGGGAGCTGCCCGGGGTGGGGGAGTACACCGCCGGGGCCGTGGCCAGCATCGCCTTCGGGGTGGCCGTGCCCGCGGTGGACGGGAACGTTCGGCGGGTTCTGGCCCGGATCCACGACGTGGAGAACCCCACCCCGGCCCAGCTCAGGACCTGGGCGGGTGAGTTGGTGGATCCGGACTCCCCGGGTGAGTTCAACCAGGCTCTCATGGAGCTGGGTTCCACGGTTTGCCGGCCCTGGGATCCGCACTGCTCCCGGTGCCCGGTGGAGGGCCACTGCCTGGCCGCGAAGCGTGGGACGGCTCGGGAGCGTCCCGCCGCCAAGAGGGCACCCCGGGTCCGGAGGATGGACGTGGGCGTGGCCATTCCGGTTCGACCGGGTGACGGCGGGACCCAAGGGGCCCGGGTCCTGATTCGGAGGCGGCCACGGGAAGGGCTCCTGGGGGGGACCTGGGAGTTCCCGGGCGCCGAGGCTTCCGGCCCGGAGAGCGCCCGGGAGGCCGCGGTCCTGGCCGCGGCGGAGGAAGGGTGGTCCGACGTGGAGGTCGGACCGGCGCTACCCACCGTCCGGCACCGGTTTTCCCACCGGGCCGCCGAGTATCGCCCGTTTCTCTTCATCGCCCAGCGGACGAGTGAGCCGAGGGGGGAGGACGAGGACACGTCGTCCGTCGAAGCGGGCACGGCCGACCGGGCGTGGGTGGCCGTCGACGAGCTCGGCCGGGTGGCCCTGCCCGCCGCCCAAAGGAAGATCGCCGAACTGGTCCGAGGGCGTTTCGCGGCCGACAGCCGGACTTCGGGTGACTATGGGTAACGGCTTTTTGCCGGGCGACTTAAGAAGGGTGGAGTCATGTGATGTCTAGGGTGAGTCGAAAGGGTCGAAACCTTTGGGCCCCTTGCCTTTCGGGCGCTCGTGCCGTGCCTTCCTGTACCCTCCCGCGTCGGTCCGGCTCACCCGTCGCTCCGCCACCAGATACTCCAAGACGAGCTCGCAAGCGGCCACCTTCCACCCCTGGGGAGCCTCCGTGCTCGCCAGGCCCACCTGCTGTACCAGGGGGAGCAGCCCCGGGACCGTCTCGAATCCTTTGATGCACGCCTCGGCCGAGGCTTCCTCGGAGACCTGAAGGGCGCCCCCTCCTTCGAAGTACGCCACGATCGATTCCATGTCCGCTCCGTCGGCTCTGGCGCGGAAAGCGTCGCCGGCCGCACGGGCGATCAGGTCCCTCCCGATGGTGTCGGCTCCTTGAAGCTCACCCTCGTACTCCAGCTCCATCTTGCCCGTGATGGCCGGCAAGGCGGCGTAGAGGTCTCCGAGGCGGGGAACGGCGGCCTCCTCCTTTCGGGCGAGAGCCCGCCGCTCGGCGTTGGAGACGGCCGTCTCCAGGACGGCGATGGGCATCCGCTGGCTCACGCCGGAACGTTGGTCCACCCGCTTGTCCTCCCGGGCCAGGAAGGCCACCCGTTCCACCACCTCCGCCACGAAGTCGGGGATGTCCACCGGTACGGTTCCTCGACTGGTCCAGGCCTCCTGGGCCGTGATCTCCATCCCAAGGTCCAGGCTCACGGGGTAATGGGTGCGAACCTCGGCCCCGATCCGGTCCTTGAGCGGCGTGACGATCTTTCCCCGCGCAGTGTAGTCCTCCGGGTTGGCCGTGAAGGCCATCTGAACGTCCAAGGTGAGGCGAACCGGATACCCTTTGATCTGAACGTCCCCTTCCTGAAGGATGTTGAAGAGACCCACCTGGATCTTGCCGGCCAGGTCCGGAAGCTCGTTGACGGCGAAAATCCCTCGGTTCGCCCGCGGCAGAAGCCCGAAGTGCATGGTGAGCTCGTCGGCCAGGATGTGCCCCCCCCTTGCAGCCTTGATGGGATCCAGGTCTCCGATGATGTCGGCGATCGTCACGTCCGGTGTCGCCAGCTTTTCCACGAACCGGGCCTCCCGGGGGAGCCAGTCCACCGGAGCCTCCTCGCCCTCCTTCTCCAGCAGCTGGCGGCCGTACCGGGACACGGGTCTCAGCGGGTCGTCGTTCACCTCGCTCCCGGCCAGGATGGGGATTTCGTCGTCCAGGAGCTCGACGAGTTGTCGGAGGATCCGGCTCTTCGCCTGCCCTCTCAGCCCCAGGAGGATGACGTCTTGTCGGGCCAGGATCGCGTTCACGAGGGAGGGGATCACCGACTCCTCGTAGCCGATGATCCCAGGGAAGAGGGGCTCGCCCGAGCGGAGCTTTCGGACCAGGTTCTCCCGGAGCTCGTCCTTCACGGGCCGGGAGCGGTAGCCGCTCTCGCGGAGTTGAGCGACGGTGGAGGGGAGCGGCTGGCTCATGTCGGTTCGGGCTCCTCGGTGGGGGAGAAAACGGATCCCGGCTTCGCCCCGGTTCTGCGGGGCCCGGAAGGAGTTCGGGCTCGCCGACCCGTGACGCGGGCCCGGCGATTGACTAAGGTAGCAGGGCCGAATCCATTGGTGCTCGGATAAACACCGATGGTCGGCGTGTTCCCGAGACGGCCCGGAGCATGTGCTCCGGTAGGTCATCCCAACCCACAAGGAGTAGGAATGGGGGAAGCCAACGGAAGGGGGGGATCCCTGGACCCCCGACGGTACCAGCCCGACCTGCCGAAGGATCGGTTCATTCTTGCGGAAAGCCCGGACGACGAGGCGGTTCCCATGGACGTGATCTTCGTCGGCGGGGGGCCGGCGGGTCTGGCCGGCGCCATCGAGCTGGCCCGACTGGTCCGGAAGGACGCCGAGGAAGGGGGGCCACTGGGGGAGCTGGAGATCGGGGTTCTGGAGAAGTCGGCGGAGCTGGGTGAGCACACCCTTTGCGGTGCGGTGGTGAACCCCGGTCCCTTCCGGGAGCTATTCCCGGAGCTCTCCGACGAGGACTTCCCCTTCCGCACGCCGGTGACGAAGGAGGCGGTCTATCTCCTCCGGGAGAGTGGGGCCACCCGGCTCCCCACCCCTCCCACCATGAAGAACCACGGGAACTACGTGGCCTCCATCTGCGAGGTGGTCCGGTGGATGGGCGAGAGGGCGGAGGAGTTGGGAGTGAACATCTTCCCCGGATTTCCCGTGGATTCCCTCCTGGTGGAGGATGAGACGGTGGTGGGCGTCCGCACGGCACCCGCCGGGCTGGACCGGTCCGGAGAGCCTGGCGCCGGATACACCCCGGCCATGGATCTCACCGGCCGGGTGACCGTCTTGGCGGAGGGGACCCGTGGGCCGCTGACGCAGGCCTACCAGGAGTGGCAGGGGGTCGAGGCGCCCAACGCCCAGATCTACGCCTTGGGCGTCAAGGAGCTCTGGGAGGTGAAAAAGCCCCTGGACCGGGTGATCCACACGATGGGTTGGCCGCTTCCCAACGACGCATTCGGGGGGAGCTTCATGTACCCCATGGCCGATGACCTGGTCGCGTTGGGGTTGGTTGTGGGGTTGGACTACAAGGACGCTCGGCTGGACGTCCACGAGCTCCTTCAGCGCATGAAGCTGCATCCCCTCTTCCGGGAATACCTGGAAGGCGGCGAGCTGGTGGAGTGGGGTGCGAAGACGATCCCCGAGGGAGGCTACTACGCCGTTCCCCCTCGTCGGCACGGGCATGGCGTGATCATGGCCGGCGACGCTGCGGGCCTGGTGGACGTTCCCTCCTTGAAGGGCATCCACTACGCCGTCCAGTCGGGAATCCTGGCGGCCCGCTCAATCTACGAAGCCCTGAAGAAGGACGACACCTCCGAAGGGGCCCTGGCCGCGTACACCAAGGCCGTGGACGATTCCTTCATCATGAAGGACCTCTACCGAACCCGGAACATGCGGCCGGCCTTCAAGGACGGCTTCTACAAGGGTGGGGTGAAGGCCGGTCTCATGACTCTGACCGGGGGCGCGTTCCCGGGGAAGCGGATCCCGGTGGAGGAGGACGCCGCCGAAGCCCGCACCTTGGATGGGACCCCTGAGCCCTTCACTCCGGACAACGAGCTCACCTTCTCCAAGGTGGACGCGGTGTTCAAGTCCGGGAACAAGACGCGCGACGATATTCCTTCCCACTTGGTGGTAGGGAAGGACGTTCCCCCGGAGTTGGCTGAGTTTTACGTCCACGTGTGCCCCGCCGGAGTCTACGAGATGGAAGGGGACGAGCTCGTGGTGAACGCACCGAACTGTGTGGACTGCAAGGCGACGGATGTGCTGGGCCCCCGCTGGACACCCCGGGAAGGTGGAAGCGGCCCCGCATACCGGCGCATGTGACCCGCCGGCCGATGGCCTCCGCGGCTGGGGCCTCGGCCGTCCCTCGGCAATCGGTGGGCTCTGGAGGTTCCATGACCAGGCTGGTTCGAACTCCTTTCTGGTTGGCGCTGGCCGGCTTCGTGGCCGGAATGAGCGTGGATGCGCAACCCATTCCGGCCCCGGAACGGGAACCCGACGAAGGAGAAGGGCCCTTCGAGCGTCTGATCATTCGGGGCGCCACCGTCATCGATGGGACGGGGGCGCCGCCCTACGGGCCCACGGATATCGTCGTCGAGGAGGGGCGGATCGTCCAAGTGAGCACCGTGGGGTATCCGGGGGTGCCCATCGACGAGGAAGGGCGGCCCGGGGACGCCACCCGGGAGGTAGACGGCGAGGGCATGTACGTCCTTCCCGGCTTCATCGACATGCATGCCCACGCAGGCGGCCCGCCGAAGAACCCGGAGTGGGACTACGCTTACAAGCTCTGGCTGGCCCATGGGATCACCACGGTACGCGGGGTGAACCTGGGGCCTTTCGATCTCACCCTCGAGGAGCAGGCTCGAAGTGAGCGCAACGAGATCGTCGCTCCGCGGGTGGTGAACTACCAGCGCCCCGGAAGCGGGTGGGACCGGGGGCCGGTGGATTCGGCCGAAACGGCCCGGGAATGGGTCAGATGGGCCCGGGACCAGGGAGTGGAAGGGCTGAAGCTTTCGGCCCATCCACCCCGGATCATGGAGGCACTCATCGACGAGGCGAACGCCCTGGGCATGGGCACCACCGCCCACCTTCAGCAGACCGGGGTGGCCCGGATGAACGCCCTGGATGCCGCCCGCCTCGGCATGACCGGAATGACGCATTTCTACGGCCTCTTCGAGGCGCTCCTGAAGGACCATCAGATCCAGCCCTTCCGCCTGGATTACAACTACCAGAACGAGCAGCACCGTTTCGCCCAGGTCGCCGACCTCTGGCGTCATAGCCACGAACGGGGGAGCGAGGAGTGGGACGCGCTGGTGGAAGAGTTCGTGGAGCGGGGCTTCTTCATCAACCCGACCATGACCATCTACGAGGCGAACCGGGACGTCATGCGGGCCCGGGAGGCCGAGTGGCACGATGTCTATACCCTGCCCTCGATGTGGGACTTCTACTATCCGGACCGCGAGGCCCATGGGTCGTACTGGTTCTATTGGGGAACGGAGGAAGAGGCCGAGTGGCGGGCGTTCTACCGGAAGTGGATGGACTTTCTCCGGGACTTCCACCGGGCAGGTGGGCGCCTGACGGCAGGGGCTGACGCAGGGTTCATCTACAAGAACTACGGCTTCGGCTACATCGAGGAGCTGGAGCTCTTCAGGGAGGTGGGGCTCCACCCTCTGGAGGTGATCCAGACCGCGACGTTGAACGCCGCCCAGGAGATATGGGAGCCGAGAGGCGAGGAGCCTCCCATCGGCACCATCGAAGCGGGCAAGAAGGCGGACCTGATTCTCCTGGACGAAAACCCGTTGGAGAACCTCAAGGTGCTCTATGGGACCGGGGCGGTGAAGCTGGACGACGACACCCGGGAAGCGGTGCGGGTCGGTGGGATCCGCTACACGATCAAGGATGGAATCATCTACGATGCCAGGGAGCTTCTGGAGCATGTGGCCCGGATGGTTCGGGAGCAAAAGGAGGAGCGAGGGATGGATCCGGACGCTCCGCTTCCGCCCCACGGGGGTCCTCCGGGAGGTGACTGACCGTCCGGGACCAGGAAAGCCCGGGTACGCTCGGAGCTCCGGCTACTCCCATGGCGTCCTGCCCACGGGCCCTGGGCGACTCTCTCACCTTTCCCTCGCCTCCGTAATCTTCCTGGTGCTCCTTCCCTGCTCCCTGTCGGCCCAAGCCGAGTCCCGGGACCTTACGAACCTCCTGGCCCCGGGGCATTTCCTCCAAGACCGGAACGAGGACGGTCACCCGGACTTCGTCCATGCGGGACTCGTGATCCCGGCTCGGGTGGCCGAAGCGGAAGCGGTGGCCGCAGCCAATATGGCCGCACGCCTGGCCTTCGAAAGCTACGGGGCCGACCTGGAGGGTTTGTGGGTGGACGGGGAGGGTGTGTCGGAGGCGCTTCGCCGGCGCCCCCTGGTCGTGGTTGGGAACGCCCGAGAGGCCCTGGGGGCCGCCGGAATTGACGCCGATGCCGCTCGGGCTCGATTGGGTCCGGGGGAGGGGGTCGTGATGGTTCTGTCCCCGACCGAAGAGTTGCCGGCCGGCGGGGTTTGGCTCGAAGGCGGGGACGCTTCCGGTCTTCTGGAAGCCTCCCGCTACGCTTCCGCCCGCTACCCCGCGATCTGGGATCCCGGCGGCGATGAGCTCGGAGAGGTGGTGGAGAGGCTGGCCCGCTTCCTCCAAGAGGCGGGGGTGGCCCACGAAGCCATCTCGCTGGATCGAGCCGTGGTGGCCCACGGGAGGGAGGGGATACGCCGTTTGGGCGCGACGGTGCAGCTGGCACAGGCCGGGGTCGTCGAGGAGGTGGAAGGTCTCTTCCGGGAGCCGGAGGCCGGGGCCTTGGTTCCTCCCGGTGTCCTGCGAATGGAGATGCGACTGGAGGGACCGGACCGGCGACGGGACGTGACCCTTCTGCCGAGCGAGCCCTGGGAGCCGGAGGGAGTGGGGGAGTGGGACTGGCCCGACCCGGATCCCTTCACCCTGTCGAAGCTGTACACGATCGACGGCCTGTACCAGGACACCCGGGAGGACCTCATCCCGGATCGGACCCGGGCCTACCTCTCCCTCCACGGAACGGAAGGGGTGGCCGGCGCGGCGAACCTGGCCCGCAGAATCGCCCTGGAGACCGCAGGTGCCCACCTCCCTCTGGTGCGTCCGGCGGCACGGAGCCGGGAGGACGAGGGCCCCGGCCTTCCCATCCTCTACGGCCTGGAGCATCCCGTGACGGAGGAGCTGCTGGGGAAGGAGCTCCTGACCCTCCCCACCGGCCGATCGGGCGAGGGTTTCATCGAGCTGGTCCGCGACCCGGAGGGAGACGCGACGTTCCTGGTGGTGGCAGGGTCGGACGAGGCGGGTTTGACTTCCGCGGTCGACGCCCTGGCCGGACGCTTCCCATACCTCTGGGAGAACCGGAAGGGCGAGTGGGGTCTCGCGGAGCTGGAGCGGGAGGTCCGGCGCTTCTTTCAGGCGCGGAGCGTGGCGGGGCAGACGGGCCTGGCTCTCTACAAGCTGGACCGGTGGCTCGAACGGTTGGAGGGAGGAGAACGCCCTGGCGTGCCTCCGTCTGATCGGGCCCAAGAGGGTGGCGGGGGTGTGGAGGGCCCTCCTCCCGAGGTCCATGTGGAGCTCGCGCTGGACACGGTGGCGGACGGTCTGTCCGGGTTTGTGGAAGAGCGGGTTCGGTCGGTCTTTCCCGATGCTCGGGTCGAAGTCTCCCTCCACCCCACCGGATTCGGCGCGGGTGAGGAGGTGTTCGCGCTGGAGGAGGAGTTGGGTTGGGAAGTGGATCGGGTCCGGGCGGTTCTGGAAGAACAGGTTTACCCGCTTCTTTCTTCCGGGGACTCCCTCCGGCTGGAGATAGGCGTGAGCGAGCCCCCGGAGGTCCGCCGACGCTTGGAGGACGAGATCCGTCAGGCCCTGACCGGCTTGGGCTTCTCCGGCGACGGGGCTCGAGTCCAGGTGGTGAACGCGTATAAGCAAGGCTACAGTTGGATCGTCGATCACGTCCTCCCCCGCCTCCAGGGCGAGGAGGTAGCCGAAATAGAGATCGAGTACCATCACCTGGGTGAGTCGGACGAGATTTCCTGGAAGATCGTGGGGTCCGACACTCGCTGGCTCCAGGAGCTCTTTCCGGTGGACGGGGTGCTGGCCCGGGAATTGGGGATTCCCGATTCGGCGGTGGTTTTTCGCGCCACCGGGTCTCCGGAGCCCGTGTACCGACTCCGGGCCTTGGATGGGGCCGGGGAGCTCGTTCTGGACGAGGAGTTCACGCCCCGGTACCGAATACGCCCTTACTTCGATCTCCATCCGGAGTACGAGCGGGTCCGGGTGAGCACCGGATGGGTCACGGCCGAGATTCAGGGTGAGACGGTGGTGGACCAGAAGGTGAGGACGGACATGGAGGCCTTCTGGGACCGATGGCAGGGTGCGGTGCTCCCCGAGGTCCGGGACTATCTCATGGATCTGCAGGAGGGGGATCCCTCCCCGGAGCACGCCCCCTTCTTCGATGAGCTCCGGGTCGACGTTCGACTCAGCGAGCCCAATCACCGGATCGGGATCGACGAAGAGGTGATCTCCTCCCTCGAGTCCCTCCATAACGAGCTCTACTTTCATACCCTCGCTTTCCTGGACCACCTGGGACGACACTACGAACGGGGACCGCTCCGGTTTGCCGGGCGCGTCCTTCCGTACATCGACCCGGACGGTGATGGGGAGCCGGGATGGTTCCGGGTCTCCCTTACGGGCCGGGAGCGGGCGGGTCCCCGAATGGTGTTGAGGACCCCGGGGCAGACGGCGGGAGGCGGGGGCGAGCCGGCCCGATGGAGCTACGATCTCTCTTCCCTCCCCACGGAAACTCCCGAGCTTCGGGGAGCGGCCCTGAGCTCCGAGGGGGAGGGGGTCGATCGGTTCCTCTTCCACGTGATGGCCCGGGACTCGGTGGACCGATTCCCGGAATATCGGGAACGGGCGTCGGAGGAAGTGGTGGACAGGGAGTTTCTCTCCGTAGAGACCTTGGAGGGAATGGTCGAGGCGGTACGGAAGCTCCACGGTGCCGGCGTCCTCGGGTCGGCCCTGGCCTTCGAAGGAGTGGAGGGGCTCCTCTTCCGCTTCCAGGTGGAGGGCGAAGAGGACTTCCGACGGATGACGGCACTGGAAGCCGGGCCGGAACCCGGCTCCACCCGGAACCCCCGCCTGGAGGCGCCGGGTTTCGAGCCCGACGGCGAACGGATGGTCCAGTGGCGGACGCCGATCCCTCCGGCGGAAAACGACACGATCCTGGCCCATCTCCAGGCCTTTCCCGAGGCGGAGGTCTATCTGGCCGGCCGGTCCTTTCTGGGGCGGGAGATCCACGCCGCCGACTTTCTTCCTCCCACGGAGAGCGAGCTGCGGTCCCAGGCCAAGCTGAACGCGCTGAGGCCCACCGTCTTCTTCTCGGGACGCCAGCACGCCAACGAGGTCTCCTCCACGAGCCACATCCTCCGCCTGGGAGAGCTTCTGGTGACGGACCCGAAGTACCGGGATCTCCTCCGGCGGGTGAACGTGGTGCTCCATCCCATCACGAACCCGGATGGGGCCCAGCTCGCCTTCGAGATGCAGAAGGTGAACCCGGACTTCACCCTACACGCTGGCTACCTGGGGGCCCTCGGGGTGGACGTCACCACCGAGGCGGCCGAGGAGGACCCCATCTACCCGGAGTCCCGTGTCCGGCCGGAGCTTATGGCTACCTGGCTTCCGGACGTGTACATCAATATGCACGGGTACCCCTCCCACGAATGGGTCCAGCATTTTTCCGCCTACGCCGCCTGGGTGCGGGGCCGAACCGTCACCTCCAGGAGCTGGTGGGCACCCCGGGGCTGGTTCATCCCAGGCTTTTCCTGGGTGGATGATCCGGAGTACCCCGAGATCCGGGAAGCCCAGTTCGCCATTCTGGACACCATCGCGGCGGCCATAACCGGGGAGCCGGAAGTTCAGGAGATGAGCCAGCGGCAATACGCTCGCTACGCCAAGTACGGCCGACAGGACGTGGAGGGGTTTCGGGAGCACTTCCACGACGGGATGCTCATCTACAAAGCGCTTCGGGGTCGGGAAGTGGAAGGGAGCGGGCCCGACAATCCACGGATCAACACCTTTTCCGCCGTGACTGAGGCACCGGACGAGACGGCCCGGGGCGATTGGCTCGAACTGGTCTCTTCCGCTGGGCTCGCTCACAGCTCGGCCCTGATTCGGTACCTGGCCACCGGAGCGAACCGCGTGAAGCGGGAAGCCGAGGCGTACGAGGAAGGGGTGCTGAGGAGGATGTTCCGCGAGAGACCGGTTCTGCCCCCAGGAGACGAGCGAGACCGGTCGGATCCCGGCGGACGCTGAGGTCTCAGTCTTCGGAGGCTCCCCGGGCCCCGTCCAGTCCCCGTCCCTTCCCCTCCAGGTAGGCTTCGTAGGTGAGGGTGGGACAGGGTGTGAAGTCCTCGCACCCGTATAGCGCGGTGTAGATTCGCGCGTTCGCCTGGATCACCTTCACGTAGTTCCGGGTCTCCCGGAAGGGGATGTGCTCGATGAAGACGTCCGTGTCCCGGTAGACCGGACGGTTTTGCCAGCTCCGAGCCCGTGAGGGCCCGGCATTGTAGGCTGAGAGGGCGTCCACCACCTTTCCGTCGAAACGCTGGAGAAGGGACGCCAGGTAGTGGGTTCCCATCCGGGCGTTCACCTCCGGATCCGTGAGGATTGCAGGCGAATAGGATCCGATCCCCAGCTCCCGCGCCAGGTCGCGGCCCGTGCCCGGCATGATCTGCATGAGCCCCACCGCTCCCGCCGGGCTCCGGATCTCCGGCTCGAACATGGACTCCTGCCGTATGAGACCCGCCACGAAGAACGGGTCCAGGTCCCTGGCCCAGGCCTCCTCCACCAGGGTTTCTCGAAACGGAAACGGGTAGACGATGCTCAGGAGACGGAGGTTCCAGCCCCCGTCCCGGCGCTGGATCTCCCGACCCACCAGGATGCCGCGCATGGCCAGCCCGGCATCGATGAGGTGCTCCGCGTAGCCGTAAAGGGCCGGATCACCCCGGGCCTCGAAATGGTCGAACAGGCGGCCGGTCTCGTAGGCCAACGATCCCGAGATCGGCACCACCTGGTGGGCTCGGATCCGAGCGGCCGCGTTCCTGTGCTCGTTGTCCAGCTCGGCGGCTTCCAGCTCCTCCGGCCCCTCCGAAAGACCAGCCGGAAGGATGGGCTCCCCCAACCGTTCTCCCGCCAACAGACCGTAGAAGGAGAGGGGGTTGTGGGCGTGTACCTCCTGTAGGCGGCTCCAGGCCTCCTCCCGGTTACCTGCCCGCTCGTGTGCGAGTGCCGCCCAGTAGCCTGCCTGTTGGGTGCCCGCCGTCGTTCGACTGCCCTCCATGTAGAGATCGAAGAGGCGCGCGGCCTCCTCCGCCGAGCCATCCATGTATTCCACGCTGGCGAAGCGAACCGCCGCCAGCTCCTGCAAGGTCTCCTCCACGCCCAACGCGAACAGCTGCTCCAGATATCCGCGGGCGCTTTCGCGTCTCCCTCGTTCCTCCTCCAAGTCAGCGAGAAGGACGAGGGCCCGTCGGACCTCGGGGGCGTCGCCGTGGAGACCCGCCAGGCGGGCCAGGGTCACCTGCGCCCGGTCCTCCCTCCCCAGTTCGAGCAGGGCCCGGGCCTGCCAATAGAGGGCCGCGGGCGGCACGTGCTCGACCGGGTCCGGACCGCCGTCCAGGACCGGCTCCAGGGCGGATTCCACGTCGGAGAAGTCGCCCTGATGAAAATGGGCTTGGGCCAGCGAGACCCGGATCTCCGCCTCCTCCGGTCCCGAGAACCGGCCTTCGCGAAGGAGGGGGTCGATTCGTGCTCGGCCCCGGCGCCAGTCCCGGTGATCCAGGAGGGCTCGACCCACTCGTTCGGCGTCGTCGGCCTGGAGCCCGCCCAGCTCGTGGGCCGCCCGAGCCGCGTCGAGCCCGGCGCTCGACCCCGGCGCCTCTTCCAGGGCGGCCAGGTAGGCATCCCTGGCCTCGTCGTTCCGGCCCAGTTCCTCCAGAATCTCCCCCATCCGGATCGTCGCCCGGGCCCGGCGGGAGCCGGACTCCTCTGCGTCCGCCCACTCCCTGGCGATCCGGAGGGCCCGGTCCGGATCGTCGGCGTCCTCGGCCGCCGTCACTCTGAGCTCGTGGCCCCATCGGCGGTGCAGATCACTTCCGGGGGGAAGCTCGGAAAGGGCATCCTCCGTTCGCTCCACGTCCCCTGCCGATGAGAAGATCTGGGCGCGTAGGAGAGGGGCCCAGTCCTCCAATGTGGGTAGGAGCTCGAGAGCTGAATCGAGGGCCTCCAGGGCCTCCTGGGTCCGGCCGGCGCCACCCTGGTCCCGGGCCTCCCGCAGGGCCTCGATGCCTTCGTCCTCCTCCTGGGCCGAGGGGGCCGGGAGCGCCAAGACGTCCATGGCGGGCCCCCGGGCCGTATTGGAGGCGGAATCCGGCACCGAGGAACCGGCTTGGGTCACGAACTCCGTTGTATCTGGCGGACCCTCCAGGGCGTCCTGTGGATCCAGCGGGACCTCCAGGGCTTCCTGAACGGTACGGGAGCCGTCCTCCGGACCCGCCTCCGCCGGCGGGGGTGCGCACCCCCAGCCTGGAAGAACGAGGGTCGCTACCCCGGCCCGGCCCGCCCAGCGCCCGAGCGACACCCTACTCCTCCTTGGACTCCGGCACCCGGATCCCGACACCCGTGGGCGTCTTCACCAGCTCGGGGAGGATGGAGGGGATCCTCCGCGCCCCGTAGTGCTCCAGAACCTCGTCGGTCGATGCGAACTCGGTGAGCTCCTCGAGCGTCTTGAGGGTGGGGAAGACCATGGGGAGCGTACCTTTCCCGTTTCGGTCCAGCGCATCCCCGGGAGGGATCCAGAGCGACTCGGTGATCTCTTCCCGGTAGACCGACTCCCGGCGGGTCCCCGGAACCTTGGCCACGAAGAAACGTGTGTCGTAGCGTCGGGGTTCGGCCTTCGGCGTGATCCAATGGGCCACGTACTCCATGGAGCGGCCGTCGATTTTCACATCCAGCTCCTCCAAGACCGCCCCGAACGCTACCTCCTGGTTCAGGAGGCGTGTCCGGAGCTCCTCGACCCTCGCGTCGTCGTCCGCCCCGGGAGCGGGCTCGCCCTCCGGGGTTCGGGCGATGAGAAGCCCCGTCTCTTCGAAGGTCTCCCGGACCGCCGCCAGGAAGTACGCCACGGCCGAAGGGTCTCCTTCGGGGATCTCGAGCCGCCGCGCCGCCTGTTCTTCCGTAAGGTCGTCGGTGCGGGCCACCAGGATCGGGTCCGCATCGGAGGCGTCCACCCGGCCGCCGGGAAAGACGTATGCGCCGGGTACGAACCCGGCGCTCCGGTTTCTGCGGAGGAGGAGCACTTCCAGTCCGGGGGTTCCGTCCCGGGCCACTACGACGGTGGCCGCAGGCCTCGGGACGGCCACTTCCCGATCCGGGTCGTCCAAGCTCTGCGCGAAGCGCTCCGGGAGCCGCTCGAAGGGGATCACCTGCTCGGGGTCGGACATTCGGTCGCCTTCCTTTCTCGATCGTGGTCCATGTCCGTCGGAAGAAGAATCTAGCTCAATCGGCCGGAAAGAGTGGTGTCGGGGCTCTCTCTGGACCGATCGTTCGGCATTGGAGGAGAGTGCTCCATGAGCGTGGCGCGGTCGAGCCAACGCGTTACGTCGGTGGTCGAAAGGATTCCGACGAGCTCCCATTCCTGAGCCACGAGGATTCGCCGCTGATCCCCCTCGCCCAGCCGTTCCAGCACCTCGAGCATGGGGGTCTCGGGTTCTACCACCACCACTTCCGACAGAGAAGTCATGATGTCGGCCACGACCCTCCCCTCCCACTCCTCCCAAGGAGTCTCCTTGACCTGCGAAAGGGTTACGAGGCCCACGACCACACCATCTTGGGTTACCGGGAACGAGTTGTAGGGACGGGCCAGGAAAAACTCCCGGACCAACCGCTCCACGGGTAGATCCGGACCCACGGTCTCCGGATCGGGGGTCATGGCGTCTCGGGCCGAGAGATGCCCGAGGACATCCCGGAGAAGGAGTTGCTGATAGCTCGCGCCGGCGGCGTGGCTCAGGAACCATCCGACGAAGATGAACCAGAGTCCGCCGACGAAGGCTCCTCCTGCCAGGATGGCGAAGATGCCCAGGCCGATGATCCCGAAGCCCAGCCCGCGTCCGGCGGTGGTCGCCACCCGGGTGGCGTGCCGCAGACTTCCCGTGATTCGCCAGATCGCCGCCCGGAGAAGCCGGCCGCCGTCCAGGGGGAAGCCCGGAAGCAGGTTGAAGATGGCCAGAAGGAAATTCAGGAACGCCAGGTACTCGGCCAGGACCACCATACCGCCATGGAGGCCTTGGCCGGTGCCCACCAGGGCCGCCAGGTAGAAGATGGCGGCGAAGGCGAAGCTGGCCAGGGGACCCACGCCGGCGATCTGGAACTCGTCGCCCGGGGTGACCGCTTCACTCCGGGTCCGGGCCATTCCCCCGAAGATGAAGAGGGTGATCCCCTCCACCTCGATCCCCTTCGACCGGGCCACGAAGGCGTGGGCCAGCTCGTGACCCAGGAGCGATACGAAAAACAGGACTGTGCCGGCGAAGCCCAGGATCAGGTACGTGGGGTACTCGAGCCCCGGAGCGTGAGCCGGAAGGATGGCCCCCGCGAAGGTGCCGAAAATGAGGAAGAAGATGACGAACCACGAATAGTCCAGGGTGATCTGGAAACCGGCGAAGCTTCCCACCCGGATGCCGGAAAAAGGGGTGCCCGATGCGGATGGGGCCGGTCGCTCCTTCCCGGGTGCGGAACGCGGTCCTTCACGGGCGGCTTCCTGCACGGCCGGGACCCGTGGGTTCGTGTCCATGGCTTCCTTCCTGGAGGGAGGAGATTTTCCAGCCGGCGTGCACCCCGACTCACCCCGGGGCGGTGCCGCACGGGCGCTGGCGCAGGACGGCCGGAACCGTCAACCTACATACCCGATTTCGTGGGATAAAGAGCCTGTGCCACCGGAATCGCGGGATGAACGGTCGGAGCCATTTTGGCAGGAGAAGGGGCCTCCTCCCTCTTGTTCCTGCAACATGGGCACGGGAGGGCGATGAATTCAGGTGGCAAGGATCGTGCATCTGAAAACGTTGGAGGCCCCGGCTCCCAGGAGTTCGTGGCGACGAAGGATGTGAGGTTTCGAGTGAAGCGGCTCTCCTACAGGAAGAAGCCCGGCATACGGCTTCTGCGAGGTTATGATGAGCGAGCGATTTTCTCTTCCGGTTCTGCCCCTACGTGACACGGTGGTTTACCCGGGGGTGGCGGTACCCATCTCCGCCGGTCGTACCGGGACCGTGGAGGCGGTGCAGGAAGCCATGGACGGGGACCGGAAGCTCTTCGCAGTGGCCCAGAGGGAAAATCTGGAGGAGGCCACCCCCGAGATCCTCTACCGGGTGGGGACGGTGGTTCGGGTCATTCAGACCCATCGAGTCCGGGGGGGAGTCCAGCTCCTGGTGCAGGGTGAGGGGCGTGCCGAGGCCCTGGAATACGAAACCGAGGGAGAGGGAATGCTCACCGCCTCCCTCATCTCCCTCCAGACGCTTCCGCCCACCGACCCGGAGCATCCGACCTTTCAGGCTCTGGACAACGAGCTGAGGGACCGGGCCGCCGAGCTGGGCACCCGTCGCGGGGTTCCGGCGGAGGCCTTGAACCAGCTCATCCAGGGGGTGGACGAGCCCGGTTCCTTCGCGGATCTGGTCTCGTTCTACCTGGACCTTCCCACGGCGGACAAGCAGGAGTTGTTGGAGGTCCTGGACGACGAGGAGCGCATGCGCCGGAGCCTGGTGGCGGTGGAGCGGGAGCTGGCCCGGATCGACGCTCAGGAGGACATCCAGGCCAAGGTCCAGGAGGAGCTCGGCGAGCGGCAACGGGAGATGCTTCTTCGTGAGCAGCTCAAACAGATCCAACGGGAGCTGGGGGAGGAGGACGGACGAAGCGATGTGGACGAGCTCCGGAGCAGGATCGAGGAGCTGGACCTTCCTGAGGAGGGGCGCAACGAGGTGGAGAGGGAGCTCAAGCGCCTGGAGCGGACGAGCCCCCAGTCCGCCGAATACCAGGTGATCCGGACCTTCTTGGAATGGGTCACCGAGCTTCCCTGGGGAGAGCGGACCGACGACAAGATCGAT
>SKSR01000272.1 GCA_007122885.1 Gemmatimonadota bacterium | reverse complement strand
TGGGCCCGCCGGCCCCGGCCTCCCTCCTCGATGGTGGCTCGCCCATCCAGGAAGAAGGTCTGGGAGCCGAGCCGTCGAACCTCCACCTCCCAGTCCCCCCGCCCATCGCTTCCGCTCTCGAACTCAGAGTCCCAGGTGTCGAGGCTCATGTAGCGGCCGTTGTCCCACGATTCCACCACGGTTCCGATCCCCGTCTCGGCCAGGTACAGGGCCGCCGTGCTCCGCTCCGTGGACTGTCCGACCCGGGTCTCCTGGTTGGCCAGGAAGAAGCCGCCCGTAACGAGAACGCCCACCACCACCAGGGCCAGGATGGCCACGGGGAGGGCGAAACCTTCCCGCCCGAGAGGGGACGTGCCTCGGTTGCCCTTCATTTCCAGGATGCTCCGGTGATCGGTGGCCATGGTCGTCTCCTTCCTTGCGTTCGGATCAGTTCCGGAGCTGAACGGACGCGGTGATGGAGTCCGCAACCGCTCGGCCCGCCGCATCCTGGGCACCGGACCGGGTCCGGAGAGTGACCCGGATCCTCCGGACTTCGTCCGCGGATGCGGTGGGGTCGCCGCCCGCGTCCAGGTACTCGAGGAGGAGACCGTCCTCCGGCGCCAACGGTCCCACCAGGGGCTGGCTCTCACCCTCCACCTCTCGGCCCAGATAGGGGGATCCCTCAAAGTCGATGATCCCGTAGCGCTGGACGTGGAAGGTCCGGACCGGAGCTCCCACCAGGACGTCGTTGTCCTCCAGCTCCCCGGAGATTCCCTGGACCGAGATCCGGACACGGTCCTCGCCCCCGCTCTCCCCCGGACACGGTTCTCCGAACTCCACGCTGGAGATCGTCCCCTCGAGCCACACGTCGTCGTCGGCACGGCCCGGCTCGTTGTCGGCGAAGACGAAGACCGGGGTCTGGTTGTCCCACTGGCCGCCGTAGGGCCTGAGGGTGAAGCGGGGAGGGCTCGAACCGTCGTCGGTGATGCACACGAAGCCCAGGGCCCTCATGCTCCGGATCTCGACCGAGGTGGGCTCCATGGCGACCAGGTCGCCTCCCGACGCGCTGGCCTCCCGGATCTCCTGGGTGAGCACTTCCAGCCCCGCCCGGACCGTCCCATGGCCCTGGACCTGCTCCCTCTGGGCCGAGTAGATCCGCTGGTTCGTCACCAGGACCTGGTAGGTGGCCCCCAGGATGAGGGAGCCCAGTACCGCCACGATGAGAACCTCGATCAGAGTGAACCCGGCAGCCGGAGACCGGCTCCTCGCCTTCCGCGCGGGCTCACCTGCCGGCCGCTCGCCTGGCGCTCCATTCCTCATGGGTCCCCCCGGTCGATGAGGCGGTAGGTGTACTCTTCCTCCACGTCGGACGAGTAGATCTGCATGGGGCTGTCCGCAGCGGGAGCCCGGCCCGGCCCGGAGACGAACACGGTGATGAGCTTGGTGGTCTGCCCGGTGGCCCCGGCCGGATCCGCGCTCCACTCGGCGGTGATCGGTCCCACCTCCACGGACCCCGAGTCCACCTCGTCGAAGGGCATGGCGCGAACCTCTTCCAAGGCCGATTGATAGGCCGCCGCCCTCTTGGTTTCCAGCTCCGACAGGGTGGTGGCGCGAACCACGTACGCGGTGGCCCCGGCCATGGCCAGCAGTCCCACCGTGAGGATGAGCATGGCCACCACCAGCTCCACCAGGGAAAAGCCTTCCCGGCTCTCGTGGACGGGCCTCACCGACCCGCTGGATTCGGTCCTCACGGCCATGGTATCCCTCATTCAGCCAGCTGACCCAGGGGCAGGATCGCGAGCCCGGTCTCCGCCCCACCCCTCCGGAAGATGATCCTCGCTTCACCCGTGAAGCTGTTGCACCCTACGTCGGCGAATCCCCGAGGGGTCATGCAGAGCTCGAACGTGGTGGGTCTACTCTCCAGCTCCGTTCCGAAGGAGTCCCGAAAATCCACCGTCCTCAGCGTCTCCGGATCACCGCTGGGACCGCCGACCACGGAGACCCGGTTGCCCCCCGAATCCACCGTGAGCCGCACGATCTCTCCCCGCTCGATGGACGAAGCGCGCGCCTGGGCGTGGAGGGAGCGGAAGTTCGACTCGGCGGACCGGACGCCCGTCCGCGCCTGCAGGTCTCCGAACGTGTTGAAGACGATCCCGACGAGGACCCCGCCTATGACGAGGGCCACCACCAGTTCCAGGATCGTCACGCCTTTCCGGTCGCGCATTCCGGCTCCTCAGCATACGCACGGGTTTCGCTCGCATACCTTACCAGATCCATGCCACGGGAGAAAGGGCGTGAAATGGCGGCCAGAGCCGGAGTTCCGAGGTCGGGAACCGGAAGCCCGTTGCAGGAAGCGGCAATCTTTTCCGGTTCGCCGGCTGGAGCCTGCTGGACCTTCAGAACGATCCCAGCCAGCCACCACCCGGCACCCGAACCGGCCGGAGGAGGTCGCCGGTCTCCCGGAGGGCCGCCTCGACGAAGCAGGGCTCCACCTGGATCGAAGCCGAATCCCGGATCCGGATGTCCCGGCCGACCCGGACCACGCCTTCGATCCGGGCCCGGTCGTGCAATTCCAGGTCACCGGAAACGAGCACGTACCCTCGGAGACGGGCCGTCCCCTCCAAGCGAAGATGGCCCACGACCACCGCCGTACCCACGAGCTCTTCGTCGCGGAGCCCGACGGAGCCCGAACCCATGGGGACCGGGAAGGAGCTCGCGCCGACCCCGGAGACGACATTCCCTCCCCGGGCCCCCGGGTACGCCTCCCTCACCCCTGGAAGCTCGAATATCCCCAGTCGGACTCCGTCCTCCGAAGTGGCGTAGTCTCGCCTCCGGTGGAGGCGAAGGGATCCGGCCCCGACACACGAGTCCCCGGACCCTTCCCACTCCATCCTCCCCTTTCCATCCTCCACAGCCCCCGTCCCGAAGGTGCGAAGAACCCCACCGTACTCCACCCCCGCCGTGACTCTCGCCTCCTCCCGCTCCGGGTCCATAGCCCACAGGACGCGGGCGGCGTGGAACCGCAACCGCCCCGCAGGGCCCCGGATCCGGGCTTCCAGGAGAACGAACTCGGGCGCCACGGAGTGCAGGTCCACGCGGTGGGAGTATCCCGGATTGAGGCTTCCCGACACTGGCGTCCCTCCGCTCGGCGATATCGTCCCCGAGGCCAACAGATCCTCCGTCCGGGCCAGAGCCGAGAGGGCCTCCACCCTACCTTCCAGGAGGCGAGTTGCCGCGCCGGCGCCGTCCAGCTCCTCGCGGGCCATGAGGAGGGCCATGTGACCCAAACCGGTGAGGGCCAGAAGGAGAAGGAGGACCGCGGGGAGCGCGATACCGGACCGCGCCTTCACGGAGGGCGCACCCTCCAACGGCGAACGCCTCCTTCGTCTCCTCCGTCCAACGGGAGGTTCAGGTGAACCTCCACCGATAGCCCTTCCCCCTCGCCGAGGAACCGGGAACCCGGACCGAAGACCTCCGGCACCAGGGGTTGCCGCCCTCCTTCCCCCCGGCGGTAGCGGAGCGCGCCGTCATTCAAGTGGTACTCCCCTCGTTCGAAGAGCCTGGCCAGGACCCAGTCGCCCGCCGCGCTCGACACGGACCACACTTCCACCCTGCCGCCGTCAGGGCCCGGACACTCGCCGCTGCCCCCCCTTTCTCCGGAGCCCCAGCGGCGGGCAGTCTCGAGAGCCCGTCCCCGCCAAGCCCCGTCGGTTCCGAGGAGGAGAACGGAATCCTTCTCCGGGTCAGGAGTCCGGCGACCCACATAGCGGACCGGTGTTTCCCCGGACAGAGTCTCCGAGTTGCAGGGGACGGCAAAACCGCGAAAAGCCCGGAGGGGGAGCGACCCGTCTCCTGCCACCTGCCAATCCCTTCCCGTCGTTCCAGTTCGCACCTCTCGCCCCAGGACCCATCGGGCCAACCGTTCGGCCTGGAGGGATTCCACCGTTTCGGCCACCGCACGGATCCCTTCCCCCTGCTTTTCGAGAAGCCGCCCCCCTATCACCACCAGGAAACCCGCGAGCACCAGACCCACCACGATCTCCGGCAACGTCACACCGGCACGGCAAAGGAAGGGCTCCTCCATCGCTCACCCGCCGGGCGCGGGGGGGACATGCATGAGCACCCTGCCCTCGGGCCTCTCTGACTCGTGGTCCAGCCGGACCCTCACTTCCACCACGCGGCCCCATCGGTCTCCGCGCCCCTCGTCCTCATCTTCCTCGCCCTCCGGCCGGGTCCCCCACCCTTCGAGATCAACCTCCTCCCAGCTCACCCTCCCGCCTGAGGAGAGGTCGGTCCCACCGTCCTCCACGAAGCCGGCGGCGATAAGGGAATCCACGGCGGATTCCAATCGAAGGGTGACGGCGTCCATTGCCCGGGCCCGAGCAATGGTCTCCAGGGAAGCCGAAATCAGCCCGGCCACGGCCAGAACACCCACCGAGAGGACTACCACGGCCACCACCACCTCCGGCAGGCTGAAGCCACGGACGTCGGAGATCCGCCGCCACCGGGTGCCGACCCGGACCTTTCCCCCCGCCCTCCCCACTGCCCGCCTCACCGCCGTCGAATCCGGCCGTAGGAAGAAACGACCAACGCCCGCTCGGCTCCTCCTCTCCGGAAGGTGACCGTCCGGCTCGCCGCCTGTCCCAAGCCGAGCCCGTCGAAGGCGAGCTCGACCGGTACGTCGGCACCCGGATCCAGCTCCACGCCGAACCGCTCCCCGAAGGACACCTCCACGAGGACGCTGTCCCCCGCCACCACGGCGGCCGCGTTCCGGCCGGGCTCGAGCACCACCCGACTTCCACCAAGGGCCACCGCCTCCCGCCGGGCTCGCAAGAAGATGACGGCCCCCTCCTCGGTCGCAAACCGAACGGCCAGGGCGTCTCCCCAAGCCCGGGATCCGGAGATACCCGCTGCGGCCAACACCCCCAGGAGGACCAGGGCCAGAGTCAGCTCGACCAAGGTCCACCCACCCCGTCCGCACGGTCCCGTGGGATACATCATGGCTGGAGGATCGCGTACTTCCCGGGACGAAGGGATGGCCCCGGGAGCCGTCGGCGGAGCCTCAGTCGATCCCGTACTCCTGGATCTTGTACCTGAGGGCCCGGTCGCTGATCTCCAGGAGCTCAGCGGCCTTGGCCCGGTGCCCCTCCGTGCGCTCGAGGGCCGCGCGGATGAGCCGCTCCTCCAACGCCGCCGTCCCTCGCTTCACCGAGAGATCGCCGGACGGGTCGGGGATGGTGAGGCCTTCGGATTCCCGGGACCTTTCCCCGCCCTGCTGCACCGAATCCGGGAGTGACTCCACGGTCACCGGCCCTCCGTCCGAAAGAATGACCGCCCGCTCCATCACGTTCTCCAGCTCCCGAACGTTCCCGGGCCAGGAGTACTCCGTCAGAGCCTCCAGGGCCTCGGGCTCCACCCCCTCCACCCGGGCTCCCGTCCGCTCCCGCTGCAGCTCCAGGAAGTGGCGGACCAGGAGGGGGATCTCCTCCTTCCGGTCCCGAAGGGGAGGTAGGTCCAGGGTCACCACCGCGATCCGGTAGTAGAGATCCTCCCGGAGTCTCCCCTCCTGGAGCTCCTCCTCCAGATCCCGGTTGGTGGCCGCCACGATCCGGACGTCCACCGGGACCGGATCGCCTCCACCCAGGGGGCGCACCTCCCCCTCCTGGAGCGCCCGAAGGAGCTTCACCTGGAGGTTCGGAGGCAGCTCGGCCACCTCGTCCAGAAAGAGGGTGCCCCCGGACGCGTCCTGGAAGAGCCCGGTTCGGTCCCGGTCCGCGCCGGTGAACGCCCCCTTCCGGTGACCGAAGAACTCGGACTCCAGGAGGTTTTCGGGCACCGCCCCGCAGTTTACGGGGACGAAGGGGCCCTCGGCGCGGGGGCTTTCGTCGTGGACGAGCCGGGCCACCAGCTCCTTTCCCGTGCCCGTAGGGCCGGTGATGAGGACGGGCGAAGGGTGCTCTGCCACCTTCTGGGCCACCTCGAGGGCCTGAACCATGGCTGGAGAGCGGGCCACGACCCTCCCGAAGCGGCGTTCGGCGGTCACCTCCCGCCGGAGCCGATCCACCTCCTCTCGGAGACTCTCCCGCTCCACCGCCTTCCGAATGGTGAGGAGAACCTCCCCAGACCCGAAGGGTTTCGGCAGGTAGTCGTACGCTCCCCGCTCCATGGCCTCCACGGCCAGCTCCATACTCCCATAGGCGGTCATGACCAGGACGAGCGCCTCGCCCCCCTGTGTCCGGTAGCGCTCCAGAAACTCCAGGCCATCCATCCCGGGCATCCGAACGTCGCAGAGGATCAGGCGGGGCGCCTCCTTTTCCGCCGTAGCCAGTCCCTCCTCGCCGGAGGAAGCGCAGACCACCTCGTAGCCTCCATCCTCCAGGATCATGGAGAGGGAGCGCCGGAGCCCGTCGTCGTCATCCACCACCAGAACCTTCATCTCCCCTCCCCGGAGACCGTCTCGGACTGTGCGGGATCCCTCCCGTCCTCGGATCCCCCGTCGGCGGCGGGAAGCACCAGGAGGAAGCGAGCGCCTCCTTCGGGCCGGTTCTCACCCTCGATTCGCCCTCCAAGCTCCTGGACCATCCGGGCTGAGATGGCGAGCCCCAATCCCATCCCTTCACCCGGCTCCTTGGAGGTGACGAAGGGATCGAAGAGGGCCGGAAGCAGGTCCTCCGGAATACCAGGCCCATCGTCCTCCACCTGTACGCACACCACCCGGCCCACCCGGGCCAATCGGTCCCCTTTTCTGAGGCTTTCCCCCCGTCTCCGGTGGGTGTAGTCCGCGTCGGAGGGATCGTCGGCCCTCCGACGGGGCTCCAAGCGGCCCCTCCAGGGCCGGCTCCAGGCGGACAGCCGAACCGTCCCGTCCTCCCGGTCGGCCAGGGCGTCCCGGGCGTTCACCAGGAGGTTCACGAGAACCTGCTCCAGATGCTGGGGCTCCCCCCCCACCGGGGGAAGGTCCTCCTGGCATTCCCACTGGACCCGGAGGCTTCCCGTGAGCCCTTGGGCCTCCGAGAGGTCCAGGACCCTTTGGACCACCTCCTCCACACGGATTCCATCCGACCCGCTTCCATCCTCCGACCCGGGCCGGGTGAACGCCAGAAGACTCCGGACGATCCGGTCGATGCGCTGAGCCTCGCTTCGGGCGTGACCGCACGCCTCCGCCGCCCCCTCGGGCCTGCCGGACCGAGCGCGGGACTCGGCCACGTCCAGATAGCCCATGAGGGCTCCCAACGGGTTTCCCACCTCGTGGGCAATCCCCGAGGCCATGGTTCCCACGGAGGCCAGGCGGGCTGTTCGGACGAGCTGGTCCGTGGTCTCCACCAGCTCCCGATTCGCCTCGTCCAGGGAGCGGACATTCTCGGCCAGGCGCTTCCGGTCCTCCACGAGCCGCTCGGCCATCCGGTTCACGCTCTCCACCAACCGGCCCATCTCGTCCGAGTCCTCCCGGGGGATCCGGTGCTCGTATTCTCCGGCGGCCACCCGCTCCGCTCCCGCCATGATCCGGTCCAGGGGCCGGAGGAGGATCCGGTCCACCAGCCGTCGGCCGTAAAGGAAAAGAACGGTCAGATCGGCGGCCAGGATCACGGCCATGTACCCGGCGACCTGCCCCGGAGAGTTCAGGAGAGGAAGGACCAGGGCCAGGGCCACCAGCGCCAGGAGGAAACCGGCGAAGAAAAGTATGCCCAGGGGGAGGAGGAGCTCCCGGCGGACGGAGGTTCGAGAGGAAGGGGAGGAAGCTGCCATGGGCCGGGACTGGACGACGTAAGCTCGCGAGGGCCGAGGGCCGTTCACTCCGTACAGGCCACGACTCCGTCCCCGGATCCGTGAGCGGAGCCGTTCGGAAGGGACGGAGGTTGAGCCTCCCCCAGGTATATGCCGCACCCCTGGTCACCGGCCAGGGCATCATGGGTCCCCACGGCGGCCCACCCGTCGCTCGTGGCCTCCGTCACTTCCACCTGCACGCCGGGGGAAGGAGAAAAGTCCAGGACCTGGAGGTCCTGGGCATACTCCATGTTCGCCTGAAAGTGGCGCTCCTGGGCCGCCCCCAGGTTGCGGAAGTCCTGGCTGATGGAGCTGAAGTGGGCCCGCTCCCGGGCCGAGTCCAACCTAGGAAGGGCCAGCGCCGCCAGAATTCCCAGGACCAAAACCACCACCACGAGCTCGATGAGGGTGAATCCCGCTCGGGCCCGAGCTGGACTTGCTCCTGAATCAACCATCTGCGCCTCCTGGGAACCTCGAATGCCTATGCTACCGCCCGGGCTGCGCTCGCGGCAAGGCGCCGGAACGGAAGAAGGGGCGGAGCACGTTTCCCGCACTCCGCCCCTTCCCGGTGAACCCGTCGCCCTGGCGTCGGCCCCTACGAGGCCGGGCCACCAGTGGCTGCGATCGGGCTATTGGTCTCCGTCTGCTTCGTCACATTCGATGGTCCCTTCATCGGAGTCGTAGGAGCACTCGATGTCGGTGGCCTGGTGCGTAGCCGTGGCGCTCCATCCGTCCTCGTCGGCCTCGTCCACCGTCACGGTGACCCCTTCGGAGAAGTTGATGAGGTCGCCGGCGTCGGCACCGGCGTACGTGAAGTCGCTGTCTTGGTAGTGCATCTCCATGGCCGTCTGCAGCTGGTTGATGTCCGACTGCATGGCGGAGACGTACGCCCGCTCACGCGTCTCGCCGAAGCGGGGGATGGCGATGGCGGCCAGAATGCCGATGATCACCACCACGATGAGGAGCTCGATGAGCGTGAAACCCTTCTTGTTCATGCTGCTCTCCTTGAGCTGTGTGGAACGATGGATCGTTCACAGGTGGCGAGCTCGACGCCCGCCGTGGCCGGCCGTCCCGTATTGCAAGGGGCAGTCCACGGCGGGGGCATGAAAGCATATATCATTGTGCAACAACAGGTTGAGCAACCACGGGACGCCGTCGCACCCACCCTCTCCCCCCGGTTCCTCCCTTGGATCCTGCAAGACTCTTGCAGGATGAGAGACTCCCGCGAGGGCCGGAAAGCCCGAATTCAGGGGCCGTTCTCCAACCACGGGTGCGTTTGGGGGCGATGCCAGCGGGGAGGCCGAGGCGAAAGGAGGTTCGCCCGGAGGATGTGCCACAGGGCGGCCACCCCGTCCTTCCACCCGATCTTCTTGCCCTCGGCGTAGCTCCGG
>SKSR01000191.1 GCA_007122885.1 Gemmatimonadota bacterium | reverse complement strand
CTCCTCCTCGACGTAGCGCTGCTATGCCTCGTCGTCGCGCCTTGCTGGAGCGGCGCTTCGACCCTCTCGGTGCTTCACGGGACTTCTGCGACACTATACTAGCGGGTATCCGAAGGAGCGAGCTGCATAGCCACGAGAATCCCCAGGAACCCTGGGGACTTTCGGAGAACCGGGAGCCCGGCTCGAGCCACGACTCGGGCCGGGTCCTGGTTCCAGCGGCACCCGTGCCTCTCGAAGTGTCGGGGAGCCAGACGGTCCTGGAGGCGAGCCAGAGCCCCGACCCGGCTCCGCCCGTGCTCCAGAAGGAGTATCCGGCCGTGGGGCTTGACCACTCTACCCATCTCCCGGAGGGCCGCCACCGGATCCGGGAAAGTGCAGGTGGAGAGAGCCGAGCACACCGTGTCGAAGGTGTGGTCGGCGAAGGGCAAATGCTGGGCATCCGTCTGAAGAAAGGGCCTCGGGAGCCCCCCCTCCATGGAGTGCCGCCGGGCGCGCCGGAGCATATCCCGACTCAGATCCGCACCCACGTATTCGGTCCCGACAGGCAAGAAGGGGAGGTTCGTCCCAGCGCCACAGGCCACTTCCAGCACCCGGCCGTGGGCCTGGGAGAGGAGCTCCAGACGCCACCGCCCCAGGAGGAGCCGATCGAGGATCCGAAGCCCGTCCATCCACGGAGCCAGCTCCCGGTAGAGGACCCGGAGCTCCCGGGCCGATTTCGACGGACGGGAATCCGGGACGGTCACCCTCCATCTCCCCGGGGCAGGGGCCGGGGACACCGATACCCCGGGCTCGGGGCACCAACATGACCGGGACCGAAAGGGCGTGCGCCAACTGCGACGCTCCCCTGTCCGGACCCTATTGCACTCGGTGCGGACAGCAGGACCGGGAGACCGAGCAAGCCTTGGGCCCCTTTCTCCTGGAGTTCCTCACGGGCGTCGTGAGCTTCGATTCCCGGGTATGGCGCACGGTGGGCCCCCTCCTCCTCAAACCCGGGGGGGTGACGGCCCAGTACCTGGAGGGCCGGCGGGCCCGTTACGTGCCACCGGCCCGTCTCTACCTCTTCGTGAGCCTCCTCTACTTCCTTCTCCTGGCCTGGCTTTCCCCGGGGCCGATACTGGAGCTGGGCGCAGGAGTGGAGAGCAACGGACAACGAGTGGCGGCGGAAGCCGAGGAGCTCCTGGACCGGCTCCCCGACGCCTTCGCCCCCCTGGTACCGGGTCTCGCCCGTGCGGCCGCCGACCCGGCAGGGTTCCGTCGATCCGTGATCCAGGGAATCCCCTACCTCATGTTCCTCCTGGTCCCGTTCTTCGGGGCCCTGGTCCACCTCCTTCACCGGGGCCGGAGGCGCTACTATCTGAGCCACCTCCTCTTCGCGGTCCACTTCCACGTGGTGGTCTTCCTCCTCCTGATCGTGGCCTTGGTCCTGGAGAGGACGGGCATGACCCTCCTGGACGACGCTTCCGCGCTCATCCGGCTCGCTCTGCCAGTCCACCTCTTCCTGAGCCTCCGGAGCGTCTACGGAGGTCGCTGGTGGGTGGTGGCGGTCCGGACCGTGGCCCTGTCCCTCCTCTACCTCATGGCCCTCGGGGTGGTCCTGGCCTGGCTGGTGGTCTTCCTCCTTCTCTGACGTGCGGGCGAGCCCCTCCAGGGGCAGGGGCCTCGGGGGGGGAGGGCCTGTGAGGGGACAGGGTCCGTCCGGCGACAGGGCCCGTCCGGCGACAGGACCCGCATGGATCCGTAACCGACCCGTCTCGAAGGATTGCGCCGGCGGGGCTCAGGGAAACCGGGTCGTGGCCAACCGAAGCTCCCGAAGAGCGGCAACCGCCAGACGGCCCTTCCGCAACCTTCCGGTCCGAGCCCGCTTCCGGAGGGTATCGTAGCCATCCTTCCGGATCTCGTCATGAATGCCCTGGTAGACGCGGGCGGCCACGGCCATGGCTCGACGAAAATCGCGGGGAAGATGGGGAAGAGCCTGAAACGACGTGCCATACCCGGCGTCGGCTCTTCCCATGACCTCCTCCAGGACCGCGGCATACGTCGGTGGCACCGGCCGCTGGTCCCGTGCCGCTTCCTGGAGGCCCGCCTCATCCAGTCCGTGACGTGCCAAGAGGTCCAACGGGAGGTAGAGACGCCCTAGCCGGAGGTCCTCGCCCACGTCCCGGGCGATGTTCGTGAGCTGCATGGATCGGCCCATTTCCGCGGCCCGCTCCTGCGCCCAAGCATCCCGAACCCCGCCGGCCCCGGCGATCCAGAGCCCGACGACGCCGGCCACCCGGTGGGTGTAGACATCCAGCTCCTCCCAGGAGGAGAACCGAACGGGGCCAAGGTCCATGCGGACGCCTGCGACGAGCTCCTCCACCAATCCGAAAGGTATGTCGTCCTCCTTCATCTCCTGCATGGTCCGCCCGATGACCCCATCGGGATCGCTTCTCGCTTCCCCTCGATATGCCGAACGGGCTCTTTCCAGAAGAGACGCCAGGTCATCCGCGGCCCGAGCCGGATCGGAGGCTCGGTCCACCGTGTCGTCCACGAGCCGGCAGAAGTGATAGATCCGGGCCGCGCGCCCCAGAGCCTCCGTGGGCATGAAGCGAGAAGCGAAACGGAAGCTTCGTCCGTGATGGCTCAGAACCTCCATCGGGTCCTGTTCCTCCAATAGGTCGGAGTCTCCGGAAAAGGACGGCCGTGTCGGTCCCCCATCCGCAAGCCGATTGGGGACCTGGACGCTCCCGGACGGCGGTACGCCAGCGGGGCGATTCTCCCCGTTCCCTTGGACCATCGTCACCTCCGCCTCCACATCCCGCCGGAGACGCTGCAGCCACCGACGAACTTCCCGCCTCACTTCCTGCGCATGGGGAACCAAGCCCTCCAGGGAGGAGACCAGTCCCCTTCCCTCCCCCTCCAGGTCCCGAAGGGCGTCGCAGACAGGGGGCGGTCCGGACGAGCGGGACCGGAAGAGCGTTTCCGGCGGAGCCCCTGCCGGCATGTACGCTCTAGGCCAGGTCCAGAGTCCCCGTCGGTAGTCGGCCAAGGGCGCCTTCCCACTCCGGGCCCCGGTACAGAAATCCCGAAGGTCGTCGACCTTCTGGTAGAAGATCCCCACCCGACGCCCGAGCTCCACATGGACTGATGCAGCCGGAGATCCGCACAGGAGGGCCCAGGAGGACAAGGCGACAGCGAACAGAGAGCCGGACTTTGCACCCAGGATCCCGTCCAGAGCCTCCGGGTCCAAGGCATCCTCCTGGCTCTCGTGTTGCGCTCGCTCTCCACGCACCGTCTCGTCTACAGCCTCGGCGAAGGCCTCGGCGAATGGCATGGAGCCCGTGACCGCGGCGGCCCGGTACGCCCGGGTCAGGAGCTGGTCCCCTCCCAGAAGGGCGGCCGCCACCCCATGGCTCGCCACGACTGTGGACTCCCCCCGTCGGACCCCGGCTCCATCCACCACATCGTCGTGGAGCAGGGAGGCCTCGTGGGCGAATTGTACGGCAAGAGCCGCGAGCCAGAACCGGTCCGGGAGTTGGCAGCGCTCCGCCGCCGGAACCAGGTCGAGGGCGAAACGGGGCCGGAGGAGGCTCCCTCCGAAGTTCGGCCGCTCCGTCTCTTCGCCAGCGACCCAACATGCTGCGACACGAAGGCGCTCCCTGAACTCGGCCGCGGAAAGGTCGCCGCATTCCTCCATCCAGGTGCCGTCGCGCCGGCGCGGAGCGTTCACCCCACCCACCTTTCCTGAGTGGACCGGGCGGCCCAAAGGCCCCAAGCCAGGGCTCCGAGGGCCCCGTACACGCCTGCAGTGGCGGCGACGGCTCCCCACAATCCCGCGCCGGCGGCGATTCCCACAGCCAACAGAACGTTGGAGGCATAGAACACTGCCAGCCAGGAGCCCGGAAGCCCGTCGATCCAGGTCCTACCTTCCATCGCCTCCAGGATCGCCATGATGGCCACGGAGGTGAGCAGCCACCCTCCCAGGTTCACCCAGGGCATCCCATAGAAGGGCCCCGAGCTCTCCCAGATCCAGTACGAGGTGGCGTAGCTCATGGCCGGGTCGAGGGGCACGTCCCAAGCGGTCAGGATCAGTGCGCCGAGCCCCACCCGCAGCCACCTCCTTCCCGCCCCCGCGACGCGGCCGGCCAAGTAGTAGGAGGGAACCGCCATCATGAACCAGGAGAGGGGGATCACCCAGGGAACGTCCTCGAACCATTTCGGTCCCAGCCCACCGCCGTAGGAATAGTGGCCGAAGGGAAACCCCACGTTCGTTCCCGCCAGCTCGCTGGCCAGGCTGACCACGTAGCTGGCCCCGAAGGCGAGCACCCAACGAGGAGGCGCCCGAAGGGCCAGAACCACGGACAGCACCCCGCCGGCCAGGAGAATCTGCCCGAGGGAAAAGACCGTGTAGGAGGGACCGTAAAAGGAAAGGGCCCATGGGACGGCACTCAGGAGCGCGGGGTTCTGACCGAAGGTGGCGAACCCCGCCACGGCGGCTCCCGAAAACAGGATCAGGAGCCAGAGGAGACCTCCCTCCCACACGGAGGCGCCGAACGTAAGCCCGGCCCCGGGGGAGGAACGGAGACCGGGATCCGCGGCTGATTCGTGGACCGAACCCTGCAGTCTTCGAGAAACGGGCACTGGTAGCGTCGGCCTTGAAGTGAGGTAGCCGGGTGCCGGGGCCTCCGGTCGGATCGTGGGAGGCGGTCGTTCCGGCGTCCCCGGCTTGGGTTGCTGCAAATTCTACGCCGAAGCCAAGGCAAAAGTCAACGTTTTCTATACAGTAAATTGACAATACCTGGCCAACAGCCCATCATCGATCATGTCGAACCACCGGGAGCTCAGGGCATGGAGCGGGCGGTAGTCATCGGAGCCGGCCTGGGAGGATTGGCGGCGGCCCTTCGGCTGACCGCGCTGGGCTACCGTGTGCAGATCTACGAGGCGCTTCCGGATCCGGGGGGGAGGGCCCGGGTCTTCGAGAGGGATGGATTCACCTTCGATGCGGGGCCCACCGTTATCACGGCCCCGTACCTTCTGGATGAGCTTTTCCACCGGGTGGGACTACGGGCGGAGGACTACTTCCAGCTCCTTCCAGTGGACCCCTACTACCGTATCCTCTTTCCCGGGGGGGAGCACTTCGATTTCGTAGGAGACGACGAGCGCCTGCTCGCCCAGATCGAAGCCTTCGAGCCCCGGGATGTGGACGGTTACCGGAAGCTGATGAAGCGGGCCGAGGAGATATTCCAGGTGGGCTACCTGCAGCTCGCCGATCATCCTTTCGAGCGCCTGTCCGATATGATCCGGATCCTCCCGGCGATGATCCGCCTGGGCAGCTTCCGGAGCGTGCACTCCCTGGTGTCCCGGTACATCCGGGACGAGCGACTCCGACGGGTGTTTTCCTTCGAGTCCCTCCTCGTGGGAGGAGATCCCTTCCGGACCACGTCCATCTATCTCCTGATCCATGTCCTGGAAAAGCGGTGGGGGGTGCATTTCGTACGAGGGGGAACGGGCCATCTGGTGAACGGTCTCGTCCAGGCCCTTCGGGACCTGGGTGGAGAGCTGCACTGCAGCTCTCCGGTAGAGCGCGTGGAAGTGGACGTAGGAAGGGTGCGAGCGGTGCACCTGGAAAGCGGTCGCCGCGTGCGATGCAAGGTCGTGGTGGCGAACGCCGACCCCGCGACGGTCTACACCCGGATGATCCCGGGCGAGCATCGCCGGTGGAACTCGGATCGCTCGATCGCCAGGAAGAGGAGCTCCATGGGACTCTTCGTGGGATATTTCGGCACGAAAGGTCGGTATCCGGACCTCCCCCACCACACGATCCTCCTGGGACCAGGATACCGGGAGCTCCTGGACGACATCTTCAGGCGCCGGGTTCTCTCGGAGGCCTTTTCCCTCTACCTCCATGCCCCCACCCGGACCGATCCTGGCATGGCCCCGGAGGGCAAGGACGCCTTCTACGTGCTCTCACCGGTACCCAACAACCGGAGCGAAATCGACTGGTCCCGAGTAGGTGAGCCATACTTTCAGCGGGTCCTGGAGGTTCTGGAAGAGCGAGCGCTCCCCGACCTTCGGAGTCGAGTCGAAACCCGGTTCCACGTGGATCCGGACTACTTCGAGGGAGAGCTCCGCTCCAAGGACGGCTCCGCCTTCGGGCCCGAACCCCTCCTCATGCAGTCCGCCTACTTTCGCTACCACAATCGGTCCCGGGACGTGGCCGGACTCTATTTCGTCGGCGCCGGAACCCACCCGGGGGCAGGCGTCCCGGGCGTCTTGACTTCTGCCAAGGTCCTGGAGCGAGTGATGGAGCCGCCGGGGTCCCGAGGGTGATCCGAATGAGGGGCTCCACCGTTCCCGCCGGATTCGCGCCGAGGGCTCGCGAAAGGACTTCGTGCCTGCTTTGCGGGACCGACGACCCCAGCCCTTTCCGCTCCTCGAGGGTCCACCTGGCACCGGGCGGGGCCGAGGTCTTCCACTTCGTCCGCTGTTCCTCTTGCGATCTCGTGTACTTGAACCCTCGGCCCACGCGATCCGCCATGGGCGGTTTCTATCCTCCTGGGTATCCCCCCCACCGAGGCCCTGCCGCCTGGGGTCGGTGGAAATCCCTGGTGGAGCTCTCCGAGAGGGCCCTGGACCGGAAGCGCGTCCGACGGCTCCTCTCCCTGGTGGACCTATCCCCCGAGGACACCGTCGTGGACGTGGGATGCGGGCGCCCCACATTCCTTCAGGCCCTCCGTTCCCGGGTCCGCGCACGGCTGGTAGGGATGGATCCCACCGACGAAGGGTGGCGGGGATCTTCCGGACTGCGGACAGGACTGGATCTCCTGGAAGGCACATTTCCGGAATTGGAAATCGCCATCCGGACCAAAGCTCCCCACGGGTTCAGAGCCGCTACTCTCTGGCACGCCTTGGAGCACGACCCCTCACCCCGGGTCACCCTTCGCTCCCTTCGGAGGCTCGCCGCGCCCGGTGCCCGGCTCCTCGTGGAGGTTCCGGATCTGAGTTCACCGGCCGCCCAGCTTCAGGGAGAGGACTGGGGAGGCCTCCACACGCCGCGGCATACGGTCCTCTACACCCCGGAGACTCTGGCTCGGACGCTGGCTTCCGCCGGCTGGACGGTGGAGGGCATCCACCGCTACGGCACCCTCCACCCCTACACCCTCTGGTGGCTGGGGCGCCAGGTCCGGAAGGGGCGAGCCTTGGACGGGCCTCTGGAAAGACACTTCCCGGGCTTCGTGGCAGGCCGGATCCTCTGGAGCCCTCTCACCAGCCTTCAACGGTGGCTGCCCCTGGGAGTCCAGAGTGCGGTAGCGCGGGCCGAACCGAGGGACGACAGCGGATAACTCCAGGGAGCTTCGATCCGCTCGAGCATGCCCCCCTCGCGGCCCGGAGCCAGGGGGCTCGAGGTTCAGGAACGAACCTGGTAACCCGCCCCCTCCACGAGCTCCCGCAGGCGCTCCTGGCTCGCCCGGTCCGGCTCGTGGCGGACCCAAGCCTCACCGGCCTCCAACGAGACCTCCGCCTGCTGCACGCCCTCTGCATCCTCGAGGGCCCCCTGCACCCGGTTGACACAGGCGCCGCAGTGCATGCCCTCCACCTTCAGCGTCGTCTCCATAACCCTGCCCTCCTCGCAACTCGGCTCTCCATCGGGCCGGAAATCCTTCCGGCCGGTGGCCGCTCTCGCCCCCCTTCCTCTACCTCCACCTCAGGGGAGGGGATCCCCGTCCTTCTTGTAGACGACCCCTTCCTTCATGACGAAACCCACATCCTCCAACACGGTCACATCCTCCAGGGGGTTCCCGCGGACCCCCACCAGGTCCGCCCATCGGCCGGCCTCCACAGTCCCCAGCTCGTCCTCCATCCCGAGCGCCCGGGCTGCATCCCGCGTAGCGGCCAGGAGCGCATCCGCCGGACTCATTCCTGCGTCCACCATGAGCTGGAACTCTTGGGCATTCTGCCCATGGGCGAAGACCCCGGCGTCCGTTCCGAAGGCCACCGGGACGCCCGCCCGGACGGCGTTCCGGATGCCTTCGAGCCCGTGTGCGTGCGCCGCCACCCGCCGGTCGAGGGACTCGGCCGTCGTCACCACCGCCTCCAGCTCCTTCGGAGTCATCTGGGCGGGGCCGATCTCCTCGGTCAGGGAGAGGACTCCGGCCGTGGCGCAGACCTTGATGAGATCGGCTCCCGCCCGAACGGCCCTCCGAACGGTGCCTTCGGCCTCTCCGGGTCCGTCGAAGACGAATGGCCTTCTCTCCTCCACGTCCGCCGTTCCCGGCCGGATCCCCGTGGTGGGATCGCAATCACTCCCCGTGGTCCCCATGCTTACGGCGGCGACGATCCGGGGCCCGGGCACGTCCCCTCGCTGGACGGCATCCCGCAAAGCCAGGGCGGTGGTGCCGGGCGCCCCCACATCCCGAACCGTCGTGAAGCCGGCCAGAAGAGTCGTCCGGGCGTTCCTGGCCCCTACGAGGGCGGGCCGCTCCGGATATTGGAAGAGGAAGGCTCCCCGGTCCGCGCCCAGGTCCTCCGGATCCCCGGTCAGGTGGGTGTGGAGGTCCATCAGACCCGGAAGGACCGTCCACTCGGAAAGGTCGATGACCTCGGCCCCTTGCGGTACCGATACGTCAGCTCCCACCTCCACGATCCGGCCATCCTCGATGAGGATGGTCACCTCCGAGGCCACTTGCCCGTCCGTCCCGTCGAACAGGGTGCCGGCTTCCACTGCGACCAAGTCGCCGGTCCCCTGCGCCTGGCCCACAGCCAGCCCGGGAAGGGTCAGGAAGGCCACAGCGAGAAGACCGGTTTGGCCAAGAAGGGTGAGTCTCATGGGTCGGGTCCCTCCGGGGTTCCGTGGTACGCTCGGTAGCGGGGCGGTGACTCCACCCCTCGGGGGATAGCAAACTCCCCATTGTCGATTCAACGTTCCCGGTGCCCGGCCCCGGTGGGCCCATTCCACGCTGGAAACGACCCGAGAGAACCGGCCCAGGGGCGGCGGGTAGGTGTGTGTCCGTCCATGCGCACTTCCCCCTCCCTGACGCACCGGGTCCGCCCGGTGAACGAGGCCCCGGTCCGGGGCGACGGGAGGTACGTCCTCTACTGGATGACCTCCGCCCGGCGTCTCCGTTGGAACCACGGCCTCCAACGAGCCCTGGATTGGTGCCGGGAGCTGAACCGGCCGCTCCTCGTCCTGGAGGCCCTCCGGGTGGACTACCGGTGGGCTTCCCACCGGAGCCACCG
>SKSR01000301.1 GCA_007122885.1 Gemmatimonadota bacterium | reverse complement strand
TCCTCCGGGACAACGCCCGACAGGGGGCTCAGCCGGACGGCCGGAGCCTCACGGCTCGCTACACCCGGTCCGACTCCATCCCCTGGCACTTCCACGCCCGGGCACTCGAGGCCCTCGATCGAGCTCACTTCGGGGTGTAGTGGGCCGGGGCTCGTGGGACCGGTCGTCGTCGGGTTGAGGGGGCCCCGGCCCAGCGGTTCCCGGGCCCCGGCACGGCGGGTGCACGGCCCGGCACGGCAGTGCAGGGGGCCGGCACTGCAGCTCGGAGGCCAGCCGGCTCAGCTTCAGGCCAGTCGTCCGGCTCGGGGCCAGCCGCCCGCCTCCGGGCCCCGCCCCGGCGGTTCGGGACCGGGCAAACCCACTCCGGGGCGGAGTTCACCGGCCCGGTCCCGGCCCGGGCCCGGCTCGGCTGACTGGGCGCCGAGCCCACCGAACACGGTCGAAACTCACCGGGGCGGGACATGGGCCATCCGGTGAGGAGATGGATCTAGTCACATCGGTTGGGTGGCGCTGGAGGCGAGTGCTAGATTATCGGCGATCCACCGTCGTCTCCGGTGGGGTGGTCCTGGGCCAGGAGCGACAGGAATGGGTTCTTTGGCTACCGATGGCTGCCCTGGCTACCGGCGGCTCTGAGGAATGGGAGGGAGGGAAGGAAGTGGAGATCTATCGAGCCTTTCTGGCTCTGGCACTCCGGAAGCCCACCCTTATCCCCGCCATGGTGGGGATGGCGTGGAGCGCCCGAGCCCGGCAATGGTACCGCCGCCCCCCGTTTCTCCCGTTGCCACCGGCGTCCTATATCCGTTGGAGAATGGAGACGGCCTACGGGGACCGGGACGCTGTTCCGCCTCTGGACGAGCTGGCGCGGTTTCTCCGTTGGGCCCGAGAGATGCGTCGGACAGGAAAACTCTGATAGGGCGGAAAGGCTCTGTGGTAGGAGGGGAAGACTCTGGTAGGGCGGGACTCGGCTGGGCCGGAACTCCTCGGACCGGTGGAGGTCATCCCATCGATCGGAGGTGAGATCTGAGACCGGAAGAAGCACTGGTGCTCCTGGGGCATCGGCCACCGAAGGCCCAACCGGGACCGGAGGCCGGACCGCCGCTGGAGGCCCGACCGGGACCGGGGCCCGACCGCCACCGGAGGCCCACCTAAGACTGGGGGACCACCGGCGACCGGAGGTCCTGCCGGCCACCGGGAGAGTTCGGTACCCGCGAAAGTGCTACAGATTGCCTGGGACACGGGAGAAGCGCCGTGGGAAAGATCTTCCTCTTCGTCATCGTCCTCTTGGGAGCCGGTCTCTACTTCGAGGAGACTCGGGAGGTCATCGTGGATGTGGTCGAGCCGGCCACGCACCCTTGGCACCGATGGATGACCGGACAGGAGCTGAGTCGGATCGTCACGGATCTGGAGGCGCACGAGCGCAGCGAAGGGACTCTTCCAACCCGACCGGACGAGTTCCAGGACTGGCTGGAGGAGCGCTATCCGCAGGAGAGCTCCAGGGTCGATGGCTGGGGGAACGCCTACCACTTGGAGGTGGCTGGGAGCACGTTCCAGGTCATCTCCCCCGGGCCCGACGGAGAGCTGGGAACGGAAGACGATTTGGTGCGAGAGGGAGAGCGGTCCGGAGGGGGGGCTTTCCGTTGACCATGCGGGCAGCCGGTCCTGCGGAGTCGGTGTCGTGAAGAGGGTGGCTCTCACCGGCAACGTGGCTTCGGGGAAGAGCGAGGTGGCACGGGTTTGGCAAGCGGCCGGCGTCCCGGTGGTGAGCGCCGACGATCTGGCCCGTAAGGCCGTGGAACCGGGGAGCCCGGCTCTGGAGGAGGTGGTGGAGGCCTTCGGCCGCCAGGTTCTCAATGACGAGGGGGGACTGGACCGGGACGCCGTTCGTCGACAAGTCTTCTCGGACGACCGAGCCCGGAAGCGCCTGGAGTCCATCCTGCACCCCTGGATCCGCCGAGAGCGCGCTAGTTGGGAAGAGCGGCAGCGTGAGGCGGGAAGCCCTCTGGCGGTGAGCGAGATTCCACTCCTTTTCGAGGTGGGTTTGGAGGACGACTTCGACACCATCGTCCTGGTCCATGCTCCCGAGTCCCGCCGTCTTTCGAGGATGAAGGAGAACCGGGGTCTGGATTCGGACGAGGCCCGTCGGATCATGGATGCCCAGATGGACCCGGAATCGAAAAGGGAACGGGCGGACCACGTCCTGATCAACGACGGCACCCTGCAGGAGCTGGAATCGAAGGCGAGGAATCTGCTGGAGACTCTCGGCTGGACGGGCAGAACGGCCTATCACCACGATGCCGAATACCGGGGAGGAGGCCGAGAAGGTTCGGAAGGTGGACCGGACGAGCCGGGGGAGTCCCGGTGACGCCTCCGGACGAGCCGGGACCCGGTCTCCTGCGCATAGACCTCCACCTCCACACCCGGGCTTCCTACGACTGTATGTCGGACCCGGTGGCGGTCCTGGAGCGGGCCCGGGAACGAGGGGTGGAGAGGATCGCCGTCACCGATCACGACACCCTCGGCTTGGCCCTGGAGCTACACGAGCGGTATCCGGATCGGATCATTCCCGGAGAGGAGATCCGGACCCGGGAAGGGGTGGACGTCATCGGTTGGTACCTTTCCGAAGAGATTCCTCGCGGGACTCCGGCCAAGGAGACGTGCGAGAGGATCCGGGAACAGGGAGGCATCGTGTACCTCCCCCACCCCTACGCGCCCGGGAAGGGGGGATCGGGACGGCTGGCGGAGGAACTGGCGCCACTGGTGGACGTGGTGGAGTCGATGAACAGCCGCGTCCGGCCCATGGCCCGGAACCAAAAGGGGGCTGACCTGGCCCGACGCCATGGGCGCCTGCAGGGGGCCGGCTCCGATGCCCATACGGTGGGTGAGGTGGCCCGCTCCTGGGTTGAGGTTCCCCACCACCCGAACGAGGCCGAAGCCCTCCTTCGGGCCCTGGCCCGGGGCCGCGTTCACGGGGTCATCTCCCCGCGCTGGGTCCATCTGGCCTCTACATGGGCGAAGGTCCGAAAGCGCATCGTCCCACGGACCCGAAAGGCCCCGGCGGAGGTATCCATGCAACCATGAGCTATCGAACGCCCGAGCACCGCGAGGGTCCGGTCCAGAATGTCCTCCGGGCACTGGACGAAGCGGAGAGGGTCCTCCTCACCACTCACATGAACGCCGACGGAGACGGCGCCGGATGCCAGGCGGCTCTGGCTTCCTGGCTCCGAAACCGGGGCACCGAGGCGTGGATCGTGAATCCCACGCCCTTTCCAGAGCTTTTCACGTTCCTCCTCCAGGAGGAGGATTGGGTTTTGAAAGCCGGGAGTGCCGAGGCGAAGCGGGTCGCCGCCCAGGCGGATCTGGCGGTGGTCCTGGACACAGGGGAGTACTCCCGGATCGAGCGCGTATCCTCCCACCTGGAGGATCTTTCCACGGTGGTGGTGGATCACCATCCCCCGGGTGAGGATGCCATCGCGGGCATATCCTTCCGGGACCCCACGGCGGCGGCCACCGGAGAGCTGGTATACGACGTTCTTCTGGCCGCCGGCGACACCCTGGCCCCCGTGGCCTGCGACGCGCTCTACGTGGCCTTGATGACGGACACGGGATGCTTCCGATTCAGCAACTCCACCGCCGGAGCATTTCGCGTGGCCGGAGACTTGGTCGAGGCGGGGGTCTCTCCCGAGGAGCTGCACCGGAAGGTCTACGGCTCCCATCCCCTCCGGCGCCACCGACTGTTGGCGCGCTCTCTCGAGCACCTGGAGGTGGACGACGAGGGCCTGGTGGCGTGGATGACCGTCCCTCGAGACGCGTACGAGGAGCTGGGAGCCACCACCGAGGAGCTGGACGGCTTCGTGGATTACCCCCGGTCGGTGGAAGGCGTGGAAGTGGGTGTCCTCTTCCGGGCGCTGGGGGACGGGAGCACGAAGGTCTCGTTTCGGTCGACGGGAAAGGTGGATGTCAACGCCCTGGCCCGGGAGTTTGGGGGCGGGGGCCATGTGCGTGCCGCCGGGGCCCGGGTGGAGGCTCCCGTGGAGAAGGTCAGGTCGGAGGTCCTGGAGAAGACCCGGAACCGGGCCCGAGCCGTTCGGAACCCCCCTGACGGCGAGGGCGTACATTGACGGTGGAGGATGGCGAGGGCCTTTCGGAGAGCCTGGTCCGGGCCCTGCTCCACCTCAGGGAACGGATCGCCTTGGAAGCGTTGGATCGTCTCTGGATCTTCCCGGTCCTGTCAGGGGAGACACGGGAGACGGGCGTCATGGTCGTGAGCTGCTTCGGGCCGGACCCTAGGATCCGTATCCTCCATACCCTCACGTTTCGCCGATTGAAGGGAAAGCCGGAGCGGGGAGAAGAGCCCTTCCGGGTGGAGTTGGAAGAGGAGGGCACGGTCCCCGTGGACCGGGTTTCCCGGATCATCGTGGGAGTATCCAGGCGACTGGGGGAAGAGGACCCGGGAGAGCCTCGGGAGGTGGTAGTGGAGGGGCGATCCACCGCTTTCGACGCCCTTCTCCCCGAGGAACCCGCGCCCCACGAACCGATCACCCAACCGGAGACCGAGAAGCCGTGAACACGGGTGCGCAGATCGCTCCCTTCGTACGCCTCTTCGGCCGCTATCTCAGGGAACAGGGGCTGCCGATCACCCAGCAGCGGGAGGCGGTGGCCCAGGTAGTGTTCTCCACCGACCAGCACTTGTCGGTGGATGAGATCGAGGAGAGCCTCCGGGAGCAGGGCGAGCGGATCGGCAAGGCGACGATCTATCGGACCCTGGATCTCCTGGTTCGAAGCCAGCTCGTGGAGGAGCACGACTTCGGGGAAGGGTTCAAGCGCTACGAGCATCGCCTCTCCCCCCAGCCTGTCCACGAGCACCTCATTTGCCTGGAGTGCGGAGGGGTCTGGGAGTTTACGAGTCCAGAGTTGGACGAGGTGGAAGGGAGGGTGGCCCGGGAGCACGGCTTTCGACCGGCCCGTCACCGCTTGGAGATCTACGGCCTTTGCCGGGAGTGCCAGGAGGCCGGCGCCGAGATACCCTACGAGGGGCTCACCTGCCCCATCGAGACCGTGTAGCTTCCGTGCCTCCGGAGCGCAACTTTCTGGGTCTCGACGGCGCCCAGGCCGAGCTGGGGAATTCATCCGCCGTCGTCATTCCCGTCCCCTACGAAGCCACCACGAGCTGGGGCGGCGGGACCAGGAACGGTCCCGACGCAATCCTGGACGCCTCCCAGTTCATCGAGCTCTACGACCCGGAATGGGACGGCGAGCCTTCGGCCCACGGGGTCCACACCCTCCCGCAGGTGGAGCTCACCCGTGAGAGCTCCACCACGGCCATGGAGGAGTTGGAGGCGGAGTACGGCCGGATCCTGGATCGGATCGACGGCCGCTTCCCGGTCCTCCTGGGAGGGGAGCACTCCATTTCGGCGCCCGCGATTCGGGCTCAGGCGGCCCGGTGCGATGGGAGGTTGAGCATCCTTCAATTGGACGCTCACGCCGACCTGAGGGACGGGTATCAGGGTGCGCCGTGGTCCCACGCCGCCTTCGCGTACCGGACCCTGGACGTGGCCGACTTCGTCCAGATCGGACTTCGAGGGGTCTCCTCGGAGGAGGTGGAGGTGATCCGGAGTCGCGACGGGGTCACCGCCATCTGGGCCCACGAAATGCCCGACGACGACCGGTGGATGGACCGGGCCCTGGCCGCTCTCTCCGATCCCGTCTACCTCACGGTGGATGTGGACTACTTCGATCCCTCCCTCGTGCCCTCCACGGGGACCCCTGAGCCCGGTGGACCGGGCTGGTACGAGACCCTCCGGTTCCTCCGACGCGTCTTCGGGGAAAGGGAGGTCGTCGGGTGTGACGTGGTGGAGCTGGCGCCGGTCCCCGGACTTCACGCCCCGGACTTCCTGGTGGCCAAGTTGATCTACAAGATCCTGGGCTACCGCTTCGAGGGAGGAGGGTGACGCCCCCCGTCCGGGTCGTCGCCCTTGTGGCATGAATCCATGACAAGGCCGAAGAGCGAGGTCGCTCGTTCCGGAGCTCCGCCCGACCTCCGGGCGCCCCGGTCGGCCCGTATGGCTCCCCAGGCCGAGTTCCCGGAAAAGGCCATGTCCCGGGCCACCGCCTCGGAGCGGGTCGACGGAAACGATCTGGTACTCCAGTTCGAGGGGCCCCACACCTTCGACGCTTGGATCGACGCCATCTCCCAGGCGCGGGAATTCGTTCACTTCGAGAACTACATCCTCCGGAACGACCGGGTGGGATGGGCTTTCCGGGACGCGCTGGTGGAGCGGGCTCGAGCAGGGGTGCAGGTCCGGGTCCTGTACGATTGGATGGGGTGCTGGGCCACACCGTCCCGCTACTGGAGACCCTTCCGCGAAGCCGGGGTGGAGGTCCGGGCCTTCAACCCGCCCAGCGTTCGAGACCCCTTCGGGCTCTTCCAGCGGGATCACCGGAAGCTGGTCTGCGTGGACGGGGACGTGGCCTTTCTCGGAGGGTTCTGCATCGGCGAGGAGTGGGCGGGAAAGGGGGGGGCGGCACCGTGGAGGGATACGGGTGTGGAGGTTCGGGGCCCGGGTGCGGGGCACCTGGCCCGGACCTTCGAACGGATCTGGGCCGAGCTGGGGGACCCGGTCCCTCGGGAAGTTCGGATCGACCTCTCCAAGGAGAGGAGGACCGGCGGGCTTCCGGTTTGGGTCATCGAAGGGCTCCCGTGGCGCTCCCGGGTGTATCGGGCTACCCAGCTCATGGCCGCCGTCTGTCGGGATCGGTTCTGGATCACGGACCCCTACTTCGTAGCGCCCCGACCCGTCCAAGAGGCCCTGGCCGCCGCCGCTCGGGACGGGGTAGATGTCCGAATCCTGGTTCCGGGACACAACAACTGGCCGTGGGTGGGAAGCCTCTCCAGGGGCGGGTACCGCTTCCTCCTGGAAGCCGGGGTCCGCATTTTCGAGTGGCAGGGACCGATGATCCACGCCAAGACATCCGTGGCTGACGGTCTTTGGTCCCGGATCGGCTCGAGCAACTTGAACGTGGCCAGCCTCTTGGGGAACTGGGAGCTGGACGTGGGGATTCTGGACGCGGAGTTCGCCAGTCAGATGGAGGGGCTGTTCCTGGCCGATCAGGCCTCGTCGGTGGAGGTCGTTCTCCCTGGAGCCGCGCCTCCCGCCAGGACGAATCGGGTCCCGGCCCACGAGCCCGCGGGTGTAACGAGCCTGGAGCCGGCGGGGGTCCTGCACGGTGGGCTCGAGCAGATCCTACGGTCCGAGACCAAGGGACGGACCTTGACGGTGGCGGACCTGGTCCGGGCCGGCTCCCAGTTCGGAGACGCCATCGCCGGACACCGGACCTTGGGCAGGGAAGACCGGGCCGTCCTCTCCGCGGTGGCGGGGCTGGTCTTGGCTGTTGCGGTGCTGGCCGCCGTTTTTCCCCGCTTTGTAGGGTGGGCCACGGCGGTCCTCTTCGGGTGGTTCGGGCTCGTCCTGAGCGTGAGGCTCGCGGCCCAGCGGATCCGGAAAGGGTGGGATGGGGATGGGACGGGAGACGGGGCGCCGGACTCGTGAAACGGGCCGGTAGGACCCGCGAAAGAGCCCCAGGAGCTTAGGGACTAGAGCGACATGGAATCGGTCGGCATCGCCATCGCACTTTCGGCAGGGATCCTGTCGTTCCTATCCCCGTGCGTCCTCCCCCTGGTGCCCAGCTACCTGGCGTTCATCACGGGAATGACCCTGGACGAACTCCAGGAGGGGGACCAGCGTCACGCGGTCATGACCCACGCCCTCCTCTTCGTGGCGGGCTTCACGGCCGTTTTCGTGCTCCTGGGAGCTTCAGCGTCGTTCCTGGGTCAGTTTTTCCGGCACTACGAGATGTGGGTGGCCCGTGTGGGCGGAGTCCTCATCATCATCCTGGGACTCCACCTGATAGGGGTGTTCAAGATCGCGCCCCTCATGCGGGAGCGACGGGTGGAGCTGGGAGCGAGCCCGGCCGGCTATCTGGGGACGATCGGAGTGGGGGCCGCCTTCGGTGCCGGTTGGACACCGTGCATCGGGCCGGTCCTGGGCGGGATCCTTACCTTCGCCGCCACTCAGGAGACGTTCTGGTCCGGGGTGTGGCTCCTCTTCGTCTACTCCATGGGGTTGGCCGTTCCCTTCCTCCTGACGGCCCTCGCCCTGGAACGCTTCCTGGAGAGCTTCAAGCGGTTTCGGCGCTACCTGGGGTGGGTGGAGAAGATCGCCGGGGTTCTCCTCATCGTTTTGGGGCTTTTGCTGGTGACGGGGATGTTCACGGCGTTGAGCGCCTACCTGATCCAGTTCACGCCCGACTTCATCATGGACCGGATCTGACGAGCCCCTCCTCCAATTCCCCCTCCATGAGCTGGCGCCTGAGAAGGGTGGCGTAGACGCCCTTCAGGGCCATGAGCTCTTCGTGGCGTCCCTCCTCCACCAACCGTCCGTCGTCCAGGACCAGGATCCGGTCCGCTCCCTGCACCGCCGTGACCCGGTGGCTGATCAGGAAGGTGGTGCGCCCCTGGAGGGCCGTCCGGAGCTCTGCCAGGATCCGGGCTTCCGTGTGTGTGTCTACGGCGTTCAGGGAATCGTCCAGGATGAGGATCCGCGGGTCGCGGGCCAGGGCCCGGGCCAGGGTGGTCCGCTGTTTCTGGCCCCCGGATAGGTTGATTCCCCGTTCCCCCAGGTAGGTCTCGTATCCACCGGGGAATTCCCGGATCTGATCGTGGATCTGGGCCACCTTGGCCGCTTCCACCACCGTCGACGGCGGCTCACCCTCCCCGTCCCACTCCACTTCGTCCAGGCCGAGTCCTATGTTGGACTGGATCGTTTCGGAGAAGAGGAAGGAATCCTGGGGCACCACCCCCATGATGGAGCGAAGCTCGTCCGGGTCGTACTCCCGAAGCGGCACCCCGTCCAGCAGGATTTCCCCTTCCACGGGATCGTGGATCCTGGGGATGAGGGACACGAGGCTGCTCTTCCCCGATCCCGTGGGACCCACCACGGCCACGACCTCCCCTGCCGGGACCTGGAACGAGACGTTCCGCAGCACATCCCTCTCCGAGCCCGGGTAGCGGAAGGTCACGTTCCGGAACTCCACCGCGCCGGTTACTTGGCGGGCCCTTCTCTCCCCCCCGGTGGTTCGGATACGGGGCTCCTGGGCCATCATGGCATTGATTCTGCCCATGGAGGCTTCGCCCCGCTGAAAGAGGTTCACCACCCACCCCAGGG
>SKSR01000328.1 GCA_007122885.1 Gemmatimonadota bacterium | reverse complement strand
CCCGGAACCACCACGGCTCCCTCGGGCACGCTCATGGGTCGGCCGGGCTCGCTTCGGTAGATCCTCCCCCGGACCAGATCGTAGAGGGGGGTCGCGGCGGTGAGCATGACACCTGGAGCGAGCACGGCCCGCTTCCCCACCAGAATCCCTTCGAAGACCCCGGCGTTGCCGCCGATCATGGCGTCGTCCTCCACGATCACGGGTCGGAGCCCCACCGGCTCCAGGACGCCGCCGATCTGGGCTCCGGCGCTCAGGTGGACCCGGTCCCCGATCTGGGCGCACGAGCCCACCAGCGCGTGGGAATCCACCATGGATTTCTCGCCCACCCAGGCTCCTACGTTCACGTACGCCGGCGGCATCATGACCACGCCGGGAGCCAGGTACGCACCCGCCCGGACGGCCGACCCCCCGGGAACGATCCGCACGTTCTCCTCCACTCCCCTCGTCTCCCGGAGGGGAAGGGTGTCCCGGTCGAAGAAACGGAGGGGCCCGGCCCGCCCGGCTTCCACCGTCTGGCCGGTTCGGAACCCCAGGAGGATTCCCTCCTTCACCCATTCCACCGGCTCCCAACCGTCGTCGGTGGGCACGGCCGATCGGACCGTGCCCCGGTCCAGAGCCGCCAGGAGCCAGGCCACCGCGTTACGGGCCGCCACCGGATCCGCCGGCGGCTTCTCCCGGCTCCAGCGGATGATCTCGGACCGGAGGGCTTCCACGCCTTCTTCGTCCTCGGGTAGGGTGGAGGCGGGAAGTGGGTAGGGCCGCTCTTCGCTCATTCAACCTTCTCCTGGAATCAAGCCTGCCGAGACCAGCGCCTCTCGGAGGCGGCGTTCGCTTTCCGGGACCAGGGGAGCCAGAGGAAGCCGGACGTGGGCTTCCATTCTCCCCATCATCTGCAATGCGGTCTTCACCGGCACCGGATTGGTCTCGATGAAATTGGCGCGCATGACCGGCAGGAGCCGCTCGTGGAGCTCCCGGGCTTCGTCGAAGCGGCCCTCGAGGGCGGCCCACACCATCCGTCGCATGTCCGCAGGCGCCTCGTTGGCCGCCACGGAAACCACCCCGTCTCCCCCCAGGGCCAGGAAGGGGACGGTCAGGAAGTCGTCTCCCGCCAGGACCTGGAAGCCGTCGGGTCGGTCCCGCATGATCGTCATGACCTGCTGCATGTCCCCCGACGCCTCCTTGATGGCCACCACGGGCTCGAGCTCCTCAGCGAGGCGGAAAGCGGTGTCGGGAAGAAGGTTCACGGCGGTTCGACCGGGGACGTTGTAGAGGACCAGGGGCAGGCCGCCTCCCGCCTCCGCCACCTCCGTGAAGTGCCGCCGCAGTCCCTCCTGGGAGGGCTTGTTGTAGGCCGGCGTCGCGGTGAGCAGGCCGTCCGCTCCAGCCTCCCGGGCGCTCCGGGCCAGGGCCTTCGCCGTCTCGGTCCGGCTCGCCCCGGCCCCGGCGAAGACGCGCGTTCTTCCGCCCGCGGTCTCCACGCAGGTGGCTACCACGCGTGCGTGCTCCTGGGGGTCCAGGGTGACTCCCTCTCCCGTGGTCCCACAGGGCATGAGCACGTCCACCTCCCCATCCAGGAGCCATTGGACGTGGTCCTGGAGTGCCGGGAAGTTTACCGCTCCTCCCGGGGTCATGGGCGTCACTACGGCCACCGAGAGGCCGCGTACGTCTCCTCGCTCCATCATCCTCTCTCCTCGTCGCCGGTCCGGTCCGCCAGAAAATCCTCCATCGAGAACACCCCTGCCTTCCCACGGATCCACTCGGCGCCCAGGACCGCTCCGCCCGCGAAGCCCTCTCTCCCCCGGGCTTCGTGACGGACCTCGATGCGATCGTGGGCCCCATCGAATCCCACTGCGTGCATTCCGGCCACCTCACCGGCCCGGATCACGGACACTTGGAGGACGGACGGGTCCAGGGCCCCCTCGTCCGGGAGGTCCTTGCTCCACTCCTTCTTTCCGGGGAGCCGTTCCAGAAGAATGTCCGTCAGTTTCCGGGCCGTGCCGCTGGGGTGGTCCACCTTGTGGCGGTGGTGGGCCTCCACGAGATGGGCGTCGTAGGCGTCGAAGGGGGCCAGGAGCCGGGCCGCCTCCTCCACCACCCGGAAGAAGAGGTTCACCCCGATGGAGAAGTTGGGCGCGTGGAGGAGCCCGACCCCTGCGGCCCTCACCGCCTCCTCCACTTCGCTTCTGCGTTCCTCCCAGCCGGTGGTTCCCACCACCAGGTCCACTCCGGCCTCGGCCGTCCGGCGGATGTTGTCCACCGCGGCGCCGGGAACGGAGAAGTCCACGGCCACATCCACTCCGTCCATGGCCTCCGGGGTGATGCCCCGACCCTCCGGGTTCTCGTCCGCGTCCAAGATCAGGACCACGGAGTGCCCCCGCTCCCGAGCCGCGGCCTCCACGGCCCGGCCCATTCGCCCGTATCCCAATAGGGCCAAATTCATTCCCACCCTCCCTGTTCGATTAGCTCTTCGTGCAGGCGCCGGACCGCCTCCGGTGCCTCGTCTTCGTCCACCAGGAAGCTCACGCTCATGTCCGATGCCTGGGAGATGAGGTGAACGGAACGGTCTTCCAGAACCCGGAAGATCCGGCCCGTCGTGCCGGGACGGCCCAGGAGGCCGCTCCCCACCACGGTCACCGTAGCCATTCCTCGGCGGACGGTCACCTCGGCCAGCTCCTGCAAATCTCCGACCACCGCGTCCAGCTCCTCCTCCCGGTCCAGGGTGAAGCCGGTGGAGGTGTGGGAGGTGGCCACCAGGTCCACGGGAACGTGGTGCCGGCTCAGGACCTCGAACACCCGGGCCAGGAAGCCGTGGGCCATGAAGAGGGGACGCGACCGGACTTTAATGAGGACCACTCCCCCCCGGTGGGCGATGGCGGCTACCGAAGGGCCCTCCCTCCGGTCCGCGCGGATCAGGGTTCCTTCCCGGTCCGGGGCGAAGCTGTTCCGGATCCGCAGGGAGACGTTCCGAGCCGCCGCGTGCTTGGCCGCCGCCGGGTGAATGACCCGGGCGCCGAAGTAGGCGAGCTCCACCGCCTCTTCGAACCCCAGCTCCGGGAGAAGACGGGCGCCGGGGACGATCCGTGGATCCGAGGTATGGATCCCGTCCACGTCCGTCCAGATCGTCACTTCGGGGGCCCCCAAGGCCGCCCCCACCATGGCGGCGGTGAAGTCGGAGCCACCCCGGCCCAGAGTGGTGGTTCGCCCGTCCTCGGTGGCTCCGATGTAGCCCTGGAGGACCGGAACCGTCCCGGCCTCCACCAAGGGCGTTAGCGCGGCCCGGGCCCTCCGGTAGGTCTCCTCGTCCCGGGGAATCCCACGACCGTTCTGCCAGTCGGTCCGGACCACCTCCCGGGCGTCGATCCGGAGCGCCCCGACTCCCTCCTGCCGGAGAGCCGTTTCCAGGAGGATCGTGGAAAGGTCTTCCCCGAGCGCCGCGACCTGGTGCCCGACGGTTTCCCACGGCCCGCCACTCCCTTCGCCCGGGTCGTCCTGGACCCTCTCCAGCCGCGTCCGGATCTCCCCCACCTGCTCCTCGATCCGGGCCCCAGCCTCGGAAGCGTCGCTCCCCTCACCGGTCAGGTCGGCCAGAATCTCCAGGTGGAGGGCTCGGATCGCCTCGAGCTCCCCCCGCCAGCCTTCCTCGTTCCCTTTCTCCGCCAGGGTCCGCAGAGCCTCCAGCCGGTCGGTCACTCCGGCCACGGCCGAGACCACGACCACCGGAGTGCCGGGGCACCCTGCCACCAGCCGAGCGGCGCCCCGCATCCGCTCGGCCGAGCCCACCGACGTGCCCCCGAACTTGTAGACCCGAACTTGCCCGGAACCGTGGGTCAAAATGACAGCGCTCCCCTCGTTCGGGACCGGCCCCGTGGACCGTTTTGGCAGTTCATGGCCCTCCTCCGTTTGGCACGGAGCGTGCTACCCCACCCGAACGAGAAGTGCCGGAGTCAGCGCCCCCCCGGCTTCCGGGGCCGCCCACGGGCGTCTCCCGCCGGGTGAGGGAAAGTGAATCACCTTGGAGGGTCATGAAAGGAGGTGGGTCTTATGGCCATCGCGCGGTATCGGAACCGGGATCCCATGATGAACCCCTGGCAGGATCTGGACGAGCTGACGAACCGCCTCGGGCGTGTCTTCAACGACCGTCTCTGGAGCGGCGGCGATGCATCGAGCACCCCCGGGACCTGGATCCCCCCCATGAACGTGGAGGAGACCCGGGACGAGGTGATCCTGACGGCGGAGCTCCCCGGCATGAGCCATGAGGACGTGGAGTTGGAAGTGGAGAACAACGTCCTGACGATCTCCGGCGAGAAGCAGTCGGTGCAGCGGGAAGGTGAGGAGGAGCGCCGCTATCACATGTGGGAGCGTCGGTACGGTCGGTTCGAGCGTTCTTTCACCCTTCCGCGTTCGGTGAACGTGGACGACATCAAGGCGAACTTCCGGAACGGAGTCCTCGAGGTCCACATGCCGAAGGTTCCCGAAGCGAAGGGTAGAAAGGTCCAGATCATGACCGAGTCGGAGGGCTGAGACGCCCTGGGCGGCTCCCGTGCCGGGGTGGATCCACCTCGCCCGTGGAGGACCTTGGTCGACCCCCTCCGGAGGACCCACCTCCTCCGGGGGGGATTTTCGTTCGAGGGTCTACTCCCCCCGGACCAGGGCGCCCAGCCCTTCCAGGAGGACGGAGGAGTTGGCGGCCAACACCGAACCGGACTCGGCGTATCCCATGGGGCTTCCATCCACCCGGGCGAGCCGGCCTCCGGCTTCCTGGAGGATGGCGGCGCCCGCCGCCACATCCCACGGGCTCAGGATGAGCTCCCAGAACGCGTCCAGGGTGCCCGAGGCCAGGGCGCAGAGGTCCAGAGCCGCCGATCCTCCCCTGCGGATTCCCACGGTCCCCGGAAGAACCCGTCCGAACTGATCCAGGTAATCCGGGAGCAAGTCCAGTCGCTTGAAGGGGTAGCCGGTGCCTACCAGGGCCTCCTGGAGTACCCGAACGCCGGAGACCTGGATTCGGCGTCCGTCCTTCCACGCACCCCCGTCCTTTCTGGCCCACCATCGTTCCCCGGTGGCCCCGGCGGTCACGGCTCCCACCACCGGCTCCCCGCCCAGCAACACGCCCACCGACGCGGCGTACTGGGGGTGGCCGTGAAGGTAGTTCGTGGTGCCGTCCAGCGGATCCACCACCCAGACGGGAACCCCTCGGTGCCTGTCGGCGGCTGGATCGGCCCCAGTTCCCTGTGGGATTCCATCGGGCACGCCCGCCTCTCCGTCCTCCTCCTCGGCCACCACGGCATGGTCCGGAAAGCGGCGGCCGATGACGGTCAGGGCTGCCCGCTGAGCTTCCAGGTCCACCTGGGAGACGAAGTCGCTTCTCCCCTTCTCCCGGGCCTGCCGGTCCTCCGGGACGCTCCGGTAGCGGAGATGCACCGCAGTGGCGGCTTGAGCCGCCTCCAGGGCGGTATGGAGGATCTCTCGCATGGGTCTCGGTGGGAGCCGGTTGGAGGAGGGGTCCGGGCTCGGGTCCGGGTCCCCGCAATACGGGGTCGCAGAGAAGAGAGCGCACGGCTAACTTAGCGTCCATTGCGCACCGGGTCATGGGGCCCGGAGACGAGTCGAATGGGGGCCGAAGGGAGGGTCATGGAGCCCACGGAGGGACGAACGGAGAGCCAGGAGACGGCGCCCGGGACCCGGGAGAGGGTCTTCAGCGGCATGCAGCCCAGCGGAGAGGCCCACCTGGGGAATTACCTGGGGGCGCTCCAACACTGGGAGCGGATGCAGGACGACTACGAGTGTTTCTTCTGCATCGTGGACGAGCATGCCATCACCGGGGAGTACACCCCCGACGAGCTGCCGCAGCGGACTTTCGATCTGGCGGTGAGCTTCCTTGCGGTGGGGCTCGACCCGGAACGCTCCACCATCTTCGTCCAGTCGGACGTGCCCGAGCACACCGAGCTGTCCTGGCTCTTCAACGCGGTCACGCCGGTAGGGGATCTGGAGCGGATGACCCAGTACAAGGACAAGTCCGCGCACCTGGAGTCCGTCCCCGCGGGGCTCCTCAACTATCCGGTCCTCCAGGCCGCCGACATCCTCATCTACCGGGCCCACGTCGTCCCGGTGGGGGAGGACCAGCTCCAGCACCTGGAGCTCACCCGGGAGATCGCCCGGAGGTGGAACGCCCGCTACGGTCCCCTCTTCCCCGAGCCTCGGGGAGTGGTAGGACAGGCGGGCCGGATCGTGGGTCTGGACGGGGCTCAGAAGATGAGCAAGTCCCTGGGCAACACCGTGGGGGTCCTGGCGGAGCCCGAGGAGATCTGGGACCGGGTCAGGACGGCGAAGACGGATCCCCAGCGGGTGAGGAAGAGCGACCCGGGGCGTCCGGAGATGTGCAACGTCTACAGCCTCCACGAGCACCTCACCGACCCCGACGCCCTCTATGACATCCGGGATCAGTGCCGGGGGGCCACCCGGGGCTGCGTGGAGTGCAAGCGGATCCTGGCCGACTCCATCGCAGAGCGTTTCGCTCCCTTCCGGGAGCGGGCCGAAGGGTACCGGAGTCGCCCTCAGGACGTGGTGGACGTCCTGGAATCGGGTGCCCGGCGGGCCAGGAGCCTGGCCCGGGACACGTTGGATGAGGTCCGGGAGCGGATGGGGCTCGGGTGGAGGGGGGCGGCCCGGAGCGCGTCCACCCGGACGGGTTCTGTGAGCCCGTGACCGGAGCCTGAGGAGGAAAGACCGCCATGGAGACGCTGCTTCTCTTCGTTCAGGAGGGGGAAGGGGTCGATCTCTTGCGTCTGGAGCTCCTGGGGAGGCTGGTCCTGGCCACCCTACTCGGCGGGCTCATCGGCCTGGAGCGGGAGCGGAGCGGGAAGCCCGCCGGTCTGAGGACGAACGTTCTCATCTGCGTCGGGGCCACGCTCCTCACCGAGATCTCCATCGTGATCACCCACTACGGTGCTCCGATCACCCAGCCGGACCCCGCCCGCATCAGCGCCCAGATCGTCTCGGGGATCGGGTTCCTGGGTGCGGGTACGATCATCCAGGCCCGCGGTCACGTGACGGGCCTAACCACGGCGGCCACCCTGTGGGTGGTGGCCGCCATCGGCATCGCCGTGGGGGGGCGGGCGTACGTGGAGGCCGTGGGCGCCACCGCCCTGGTCCTGGTCATCCTGGCTCCCATGAGCTGGGTGGAACGGACCTTGGAGGCCCGGCGCCAGTCCCGGGCGGTGGCCTTTCAACTGAGGAACGTCCCCGGGGTCGTGGACCGGATCCAGGAGGTCCTGGACGAGGCCGGATTCAGCTCCCGCTGCACCCGGCTCGACAAGGACGAAGACACGATCTCGGCCGTATTCGAGATCGAGGGGGACGAAGCGTCGTTTCGCCAGGTCCGGAGCCAGGTGGTCCTGCGCGAGGAGGTTCTCGGGTTCAACATGGAGTGAGCGGCCGGCAGGCGTGCGCTCCGGGAAGGTCGGAGCCAAACGGTGCACGGGAGGCGAGGGCATGACGGAAATTTTCAAGGCGGCCATCCAGAAGGGGGCCAGCGACATCCACATCAAGTCCGGCGATGTGGTCCGGGCCCGGATCCATGGCGAGCTCGTTCCCATGACCGAGCAGCGCCTGAAGCACGACCAGGTCCGGGCGCTGGCGCTCAAGCTGATCCCTCGGGAGGCGGACCGGGAGCTCATCGACGAGCTCAACGACTACGACTGCTCGTGGGGGCTCCCCGGACTGGGGCGCTTCCGCGTGAACATTCTGCGCCAGCGGGGAACCCTCATGATCGTCATGCGGGTCATTCCCATCGAGATCCCCACCCTGGCGGATCTGAACATGCCTCCGGTGCTGGAGACGATCTCCGAGAAGGAGCGGGGGCTCATCCTGGTCACCGGCGTGACGGGCTCGGGGAAGAGCTCCACCATCGCCGCCATGGTTCAGCACATCAACCAGAACCGGCAGCGCCACATCGTGACGCTGGAAAACCCCATCGAGTTCCTCCATCGGGACCGGAAGTCGTCCATCACCCAGCGGGACGTGGGGACGGACACGGGCTCCTTCAAGGACGGCCTCAGGGCCGCCCTCAGGCAGGATCCCGACGTGATCCTCATCGGGGAAATGCGGGACACCGAGACCATCGACATTGCCCTGAAGGCGGCCGAGACCGGCCACCTCGTCATCTCCACCGTGCACACCCAGAACGCCGTGCAGACCCTCTCCCGGCTCATCGCCGTCTTCGAACCCAGCGAACAGGAGATGATCCGGATCCGACTTTCGGAAACCCTTCAGGGGGTGGTCAGCCAGAGGCTCCTTCCGCGAGCGGATCGGCCCGGCCGAGTGGCCGCCTGCGAGGTCATGGTCGTCACGTCCGCCATCCGGGACTGCGTCCGGGACCCGGAGCGGGTCGAGGAGATTCCGGACCTGATCGAGGAGGGCCGGGAAGCCTACGGGTCTCAGAGCTTCGACCAGCACCTCATGGATCTGGTCCGGGAGGAAAGGGTGAGCTTCGAGGTGGCCAAGGCGGCGGCCACGAACCCCTCCGACTTCGATCTGAAGATGAACGTCTTCGGTGACGGTCAGGGCGCCGGGGCCGGGGACGACGGCCAGCACCTCTTCGGCGGGGGGTGAGGCGGTGGCCCCCGACCTCTCCGGAGTTCTGGTTCCCGCGGCGACCCCGTTCACGGGCCCCGAGGGGCGGGTGGACCCGGGGGCGTTCGGAGAGAACGTGGAGCGGTGGCTCGCTGCCCGGGTGGCTGGAGTGGTGGTGGGCGGCTCCACGGGGGAGGCCGTCCTTCTGGACGAGGAGGAACGCCTGGACCTTTGGGACCGGGCCCGCGAGGTCGTCCCCAGAGACCGCCTCGTGGTGGCGGGCACCGGCCTCGAGTCCACCCGGGCCACGATCCGGTTGAGTCGGGCCGCCGGTGAACGGGGCGCGGACGCCGTTCTCGTCCAACCGCCGGCCTTCTACAAGAGCCAGATGACCCCGGAGGTCGTGCGGGACCACTATCTGGCCGTGGCCGATGCCTCTCCGGTTCCGGTGATCGTCTACCAGGTCCCACTCCGGTTCAGCACGCTGGATCTCCCGTCCGGTCTCGTGGGAGAGCTCTCGGAGCACGAGAACATCGTCGGCATGAAGGACTCCCGCCCGCGCCTGGAGGGGATGGCCGAGGTGATCCGGGCTTGCCGGGACGATTTTCAGGTTCTGGTAGGTAGCGGGAACCAACTGTACGCCTCCCTGGAGGTGGGGGCGGTGGGG
>SKSR01000329.1 GCA_007122885.1 Gemmatimonadota bacterium | reverse complement strand
TCCTCGTCCTTGGGGCCCTTTCCGCCGAGTTGGAGGGCCTGAGGCGTCGATGGTCAGCGGCCCTGCTGGCCGGTGCCCCCCCCTTCCTGTTTCTCGGGCTCATGGTGGGGGGGAGCGAGGACCCGTCGGTGGTCTACGAGGGCCAGAGCCTCCACGCGTCAATCCGCGTGGTGGACACGGATTGGGAGGGAGGACTTCCCGTTCGGGAGCTCTGGCAGAATGGGTCCCGCTCCTCCGTGGAGATTCGGACCTCCGGGGAGCCGGCACACCAATACCAGATCGTGGCAGGTTGGCTTCTCGACTCCAGGATCCAGGAGGTGGAGTCCCTTCTGGTCCTGGGTGGGGCCGCCAACACCTTTCCTGTAGCCGTCAAGCGTTGGAGACCCGAGCTGCAGGTGGATGTGGTGGAGATCGACCCGGAGGTGGTGGAGGTGGCCCGTCGATTCTTCAGCTATGGAGAGCTTCCCCAGGATGCCCTGGGACTGTACGTGGAGGACGCTCGCCACTTCCTCCGCCGAGGGGGAGAGCCCTACGATGTGATCTTCACCGACGTCTACGACAACCTCTACTCCCTCCCGTGGACCATGGTGACCCGGGAGGCTTTTTCCGAGATGGACGATCGACTGGCATCCGGTGGTTTCGCCATGATGACCCTCACCACCCCCCTCGGTGGTCCGGGGGGCGAGTTCCTCCGCCGGGTCGTTGCCACCGCCCAGGCCGTCTTCCCCCACGTGGAGGTGCTTCCAACCCGGCGGGAGGAGGATGTCCGCTCCATCCGAGAGGTCCTTCTGGTCATGGCCCGTTCGGCGGAGCACCTGCCCCGGCCGGAGCTGGACCTGGATCCCTTTCTCGTGGATCCCGTCGGGCCGATCCTCCGGGACCGACACGCCCCCGTCGAGTATCTCCAGGCCCGGATCTTCCTCCACGACCCGGCGTGGCGTTGATCATGCTCTCTCCACCCGCTCAATCGGTACAACGATCAGGGTCGAGGAGGCGTGCCAGTCGCTCCACGGCTCCTCGCGGGCGGGAGAAGCTCAGGTGGTGGAAGCGGGCATGGGCCAGGGTGTCGGCCAGGTCCGCGAACGTCGTCGCCGTCCCGGGCTCCGTGTAGAGAAGCTGAGGGAGGAGGTTCTGAAACGCCCGTCCCGGCTGTACGGGGAAGAGGTTCGAGGGCGCGTCCGGTTCGAACCGAAGAAGGACCACGTGCCGGGCGGCGGCCGGTTCCGCCCACCTGGACCCCAGCTCCTCGGGAAGCAGATAGGAGACATCCTCCCAGAGGGTCTCCCCGGGACCGTGGGGGCATGGGAGACCCAGAAGCTCCGGCGCAGGCGGAATCAGCTTCATGTGCCTCCGAAAGCTTCGAACCCGCCCGGACTTCGTGCAGAGGAGCACGACATCGTCGCCCAGAACGGGGTACCCTTCCAGGGCCAGGGCCGCCGTCACGGTGGACTTCCCCGCGCCCCCGGGCCCGACGAGCAAGAGGGCTCCGTTCGCGCCTACCACCCCCCCGGCGTGTAGCGGATGAACCGTCCCCGTCCCCACCATCGCCTCCAGGAGGAGCTCTCCCAGCGTCACGTCGAACCGGCTGAGGGCGCTCTCCGGATCCTCCATCGTCCATTCTCCCCGGGACGAGCGGACTCGGAAACGGCCGGAGCCGCCTGTGGGAGTTGGCTCCACCGGGTGTTCGTCCCCCTCGGTTCGTCCTTCCTGTTTGGTTCGCTCCTCCCCCGATCCTTCCTCTCCGGCTCCTCCGTCTCTCTCCATGAGTTCCAGATCCGGGGCGGCGGCCGGAGCCGGCGAGGAAAGGGGGGCGGCGCGGTAGTCGAGGTAGAGGCGGCGTGCGGGGTGGCGGAGGGTGGGGCTTCGAACCTCGGCCCGGATCCGTACGTCCTCGATGGCGAAAAAGAGCTCGAGCTCTTCTCCGGTCATCCAGCCGACTCCGGCGCCTGCGGGGCCTCCGGGTCATCGGGAAAGTCCTCCGGAAGGGATTCGATGGAGACGTTGCCGATGGAGATGTAGGAGACCCACTCCAGGTCCAGCTCCTCGTAGGCCGGTCCGTACTCCTCGATGTCCTCCGTTCCCTGCCGGGTGAGGTTCTCGTAGTCCTGGACAACGATTCCCTCCACCCACCGCCGGTTCACGGCCTGGCGAAATCGGGTTCCCCCTTGGCCCACGTGGTAGCGATACGCCATGTAGTCCAGGGTCCCTTCCTCCGGGTGGAACCAGTAGAGGAACCGGTCCTCCCAGTCACGCCCCCCCTCTTCCGGATCGAAGGTGACCTCCACCCGGTCGTAGGGTCGCCCCGCGAGCCGGTCCTGGCCCAGGTACCGGGCCACCACTCCGGGATCGTCCAGCTTGTGTGGGAGGAACGCGAAGTAGAGCACCGAGTTCACCGCTGTGGCCACGCTCTCCCTCTCGTCGTCCGTGAGGGGCTGGGGGACGCCGTCCACCTCCCGGTAGGTACCATCGTTGGTCAGTATCTCCCGCACCCGGGAGCCGTCCTCCTGGTAGATGCGTTCGAGCCGGAATCGCCCATTGTCGCGGGTGGAGATGTACCGCTCGCCGCGGAAGTCGAACGAGACCCGGGCGGTGTCCAGGACCTGGACACCGTGGGCCTCGATGGCCCGTTGGATGATCGCGTCCGCGTCCGGTCCGCCGCCGCAGCCAGCAAGAGCTGCGGCCAGGAGCGCGGTCCCCCCCGTCCGGGCCCGGAGGAGCCGAGGGGCTCGCCGCACGATGGCAGGCCGTTTCGTGTACGTCTTCCGACGGTGCCCCAAGAGGTCCAGTAGGGATCCTGCGGTAGTCGCGATAGTCATGCTCATGGCCGGCTTCACGCTTTTTGGGGTTCGGGAGATTTCGACGTGCAGGAACCCTGTAACCCCGATGCCGGTCCCAGCGGCTCCTGCACACGGCCACCACAGATTCTCGATAGAGACAATACGCGCCGGAGCGCTGTAGGGTTCTTGTGATCCTTCCCGGCTATCGTGTAGACTTCCTACCAGGGACGTTCAGTCCCCGTAGGTGGGGAGAGGGTCCGACCCGGGTTCCCCACCGGCCGGCTCGCCCGGCCCCGAACCGAAGGGGGATGGGGCCGGTGGCTGCGTAGGGAAGAGCCCCTTCCTGGCCGGCGTCGCTCGGGATGCTTCGGGCTCCTTCCCGGACATCCCCGATACAGGGGAGCGTCTTATGGCCTCCCGCTTCGTCCTTCGCCTTCCGGACGGCACCGAACACCCCATCCCCGATGTGGAAGCCCTTTCCCGGGAAGTGGCCCGGGGAAGGGTGGGGGAGGAAAGCCTTCTGCTGGACAGGAGCACGGGCCGTTGGGAGCGGGCCGGATCCCTCCCACTCTACCGTTTTCTCACCGAGGAGGCGGAGAGCTCGACGGGGACCGAGGGTGCTGGGGAGCCCGATCTCCCGTGGGACCTGTCGAGCCTGGACCCTCCCCGGGAAGATCCTCCGACGGACCCGCTGGACATGGACCTCCGGTTGGTGGATCCGACTGAGCCGGAGGAGGGTGCCCAAGAGGACCAGAGCGCCGAAGTGGCCGGAGGTGCCGAAGACGACGAGGGCGCCGAAGTGGGCGGGGGTACCGATGTAGGCGCAGGTGCCGCCGAGGACGAGGGTACCCCCGATCACGTGGATGCCGCCGAGGACGAGGGTGTCGCCGAGCACGAGGATGCCGCCGAGGCCCAGGGTGCCGAAGACGAAGGCGAACGGGCCGGCCGTCAGCGACGGAAGGGGCGGGTGCCTCCCGGGGAGGGACTTCCCCTCGAAAGGGATGAACCGTCCGGGCTTCCCACTCCCCCGCCGGGGGCCTGGGCAGGGGGAAAGCCGTCTCCGGTCACGGGGATCGGGGAGGACCTGGGGGACGTCTCCGGGGAGAGACCCGTCCCCGTGCGACCCGGGTCCCGATCCTGGCGGCTCTGGGTCGGATCCGGAGCAGGGGTGCTCGCCGCCGCTTTGAGCATTTTTCTGGGACTCCAGCTCCTCGGTGGAGAGGGGACGGCCCCGGGAGACACCGGAAATTCGTCTCGGGGGGAGGCCGGGGACCAGGTCGGGAATTCGGGAACGGTCACTCCATTCCTCCCGGGCCCGTTGACGGAGGAAGAGAGGGAGATCCGGGACGGGAGTCAGGACCGGATGACCCGGTGGGTGGACGAGCTCCGGGAGGAAATGGATCTGGATGAGGGTCCTCCCGAGGCGTGGCTCTCCGGACGCTATCTGGCCCGCCCCGGGGCCTTTCCGGAAGTGGAGGCCTACTGGCGACGCTACCACGCCTTGGCGAACCGCGTTCGCAGAGAAGGGGAGTTACGCTTTCGGGAGGCCCTGGAAGCCGAGCTCGCCGCCCGGAATGTGCCGTCCGATAGGGCGGATCGCTTTCGCAGGAACCTTCTGGCGGACTTCGCCCTGCGGAGCCCCATCCGGACCACCCGTTACGATGCCCTGGAAGGAGCGGCCAGGGCGTCCCTCGAGCTCCACGCGCTCCTAGACGACCGGCACGAGGATGTGGAGTACCTCCCTGCGGTGGGGGAAGGGTTTTCTCCCGTCCCGGTCCTGGAGGTGCGGATCGGGGATCCGGCGCTTCAAAGGCAGGTCGACGGGCTCCTGGATCAAGTCCTCCCTGTGATTCTCGGCTTGGGAGGCCACGGGTCGGTCAGTCCGAACTCCGTTTCGGAAGGGCTCTACGGCGGCTTGCTCCCGCGTTGAACGAGGAAGCGTCGGTCGCCGGAGGGCTCTCCTCCCCGGGGACCAGGACCTCGAAGAGCACGTACCGGTGGAGGACTCGGTTGAGCCATCGGATCCGGACCACGGAGGCGTGTTCCTCCCGGAAGAGCTCCTCCCACTCCTCCACCGTCCGAAAGTGCAGGTGTTCCTCCATTCTCTGGAGCGCTCCATCTCCGCGAAACCGGTTCGCCCACCGGTCCATGAAGGTGAGGAGTCGGAGCCCCAACCGGGTCCTGTACGTGGATTCGGTGACCACCACGCTCCCGGAGGCCACCCGAAGGGCCTCCCGGATCACGGCTCGGGGCTCCCGGCTGTGGTGGAGGACGAGCGAAAGGATCACGTGGTCGAACGAGTCGGTGGGAAAGGGGAGGTTCCGGCCGTCGTAGAGGGTGTAGGGGATTCGCGCGCCCTGAAACGGGACCACGTCGGCCCCTAGCACCTGGTGCCCGCGCTTCGCCAAGGCCTGGCCCACGTAGCCCTCTCCGGACCCCAGATCCAGCACCCGAGCTCCCGTCAGGTGAGGGGCCAGGTGGGCGGCCTTCCGGCGGCCCGCCCACCGCAGGAGGGCGTCGTACACTTCGGGAGCCGCCTGCCGGGTGGCCAGAGCCGCGAACCCTCCCCAGACGGTGGCGGTGAGGAGGAGATGGACCTGGTGTGGGGCCTCCCAGTCCAGGTAGGTGAAGTAGGTGCCGAAGGAAGCGTAGGATGCCCACACCCAGGGCCACCGGAGGACGGCCGTGAAGGGGACCAGGACCAGGACCCAGAGAAGGTACCAGGGGTGGACGGTGGTGGCCGTGACCAGGTAGCCGGTGGTGACCAGGACGAGGCCCGACGTCACCTCTTCCCCGCTCCGGACCGGGTGCCGGAGGGAGACCCAGGCCAGCCACGCCAGGAACCCCGCCCCGAGAAGCCGGGCCACGGTCTCTCCGGGATCGCCGCCGGCCCATGCCATCCACCCCTCCTTCAGCAGGAAGTACAGTCCCGCGTTGAACTCGAAGTGGCCCACGTAGAGCTCCATGGAGCTGCCCACCCGGCTCGCCATCCCCGGAAACCAGAAGGGGGCCAGGAGTGCCAGACCGGCCAGGGCGCACCCCGCAAGCGACCGGCCCGTCGCCGGCCCTCCCCATCGTCGGGCGGAGAAGCGGAGGAGGAGGAAGGACCACGCCAGGGGAAAGAGCTTGACCATGCCGGCGGCCGTGAGGCCGAGCCAGGAGAGCGCCGGGGTCCGGGCCGTGAGCCCGGCCAGGAGGAGTCCCACCCCCAGAACCATGCCTCCCTCACTGTGGGCGTTCCCGGCGATGGTGACCAGGACCAGAGGATTCCAGGCGTAAAGAGCGAACGGGGCCAAGGGCCGCCCCGCCTTCCGGAGGGCCCCCAGGAGGAGAGCGGCGCCTACGAGTTCGGCTCCCACGATGGTGGCCTTGAGTGCGTAGAAGGCCGAGGGCCACCCCAAGTGCTCGTACACAAGGCCCGCCGGGAGGAAGAGGAGTTGGGAGAGGGGAGGGTAGACGCTGAAGAAGTGGGGGCTGTTCAGGCTCTGGAAGAGGGGACTCTGGTGGAGGGCCGAGAGGGCCGGATCCGCCGGAACGTGGGCGTACGGGTTCGTCCCTCGGCTCGTGAGCCACCCGTCCCACACGTACCGGAAGGGATCGTCCGAGAGGTCGGGAAGGACGGGGAAGAGGGTGGCCCGAAAGGCTACGGCCCAGAAGAGGAGGGCCCAAGGGTCGCCGAGGCGGCCCGCCGGGCTCCGGACCCCATGGACCAGGACGGCGAAGGCCAGCGTGTAGAGAAGGGCGAGAATGGGGAGGGAGGCTCGATCCAGGCCCGTGAGGGCCATGGCCAGGATCAGGCCCTGAAGGAGGAGGGCGTGGGGGGAGAGGAGCCGTCGGAGAGGCGTCACCCTCGAGCCCTCCCTCTCAGGCGACCCTCCGGATCCCACATGGTTTTCCTCCCGCTCCGGTTCCGCGGTCCGATCAGTGCACGGACCGGAGCTCCACCGTCAGGGGCGTCCCCTGGTATTCCTGCTTCAGGAGGAGGTGGGGGGCTTCCTTTCGCAGGTGCAGGGTGAGGGGAGCGGGCCCGCCCTGGACCTCCACCCGGTAGGCCTGGAAGGAGCCGGCGGCCACGGTCACCTCCTCCTCGCCCACCACCTGGAAGGCCACCGGGCTCACCTCACCGGCGAGAAGGTCGAAGACCGGAAGCTCGAAGGACGCTCCCTCGGTCAGGGGCGAGGCGGCCAGGACGTACTCGTCCATTCCGGGGAGGATCCCCTCCGAGGGGAAGGGGTGGTCGAACTCCCGGTCTCCACCGGCTTGGGGTGGCAGGCCCGCTTGTCCAAGAAGTCGCCCGTCCTCCACGCGGAGGTCCGCCGAGACCTCCACGCCCTGTTGGATGCTCTCCTGGAGCAGGGAAACGGCCTCTATCCGCTGGGCCCCGAACCGGAGCTCCTGATCCTGGGTCATGAACTCGGAGTCCATCTCCGCCCGGGCCACCCAGTGGTCTCCTTCCCGCTCCAGGGTGTAGGTGAGGACACCGGCATCCTCTCCTCCCATGAGAACGTCGTATTCCCGCACCATGGCCTGGAGGAGCTCACCGTCCCGGGCCGGGGCGACCCCGTCGCTCTCGCCTTCCTGCCGGAGGACGTCCTCTCGGGCCAATGGCTCCCCGTCCACGTCGTAGACCCGGACCTCGCCTACCTCCTCCAGCTTGGGAAGGAGCTCCTCGGCATCCCCCACCACCACCACGGCCAGTCGGTCCGTGGTCAGGTGTTCCCGGGCGGCGCGCTGCAAGTCCTCCGGGCGGACTTCCCGGATTCGCTCCCGGTACGCGGTGAGTCGTTCCCGGGGAAGCCCCAGCAGGTGGTTCTCGGCGATCTGCCCGGCGATCTGAGAGGCCGTCTCGATCCGAAGGGGGAAGCTGCCGGCCAGGTACGAGATGGCCTGGTCCACCTCCTCCTCCGGAAGGGGCTCCTCCCGGATGCGGTCGAGCTGGTGGAGCATTTCCACCACCGTGCTGTCCGTCACCTCGGTACGGACATCGGCGCTGGCCACCAGGAATCCGGAGTGGACCCGCTCTCCCAACTGGGAAAAGGAGCCGTAGGTCCAGCCCTTCTCCTCCCTCAGGATTCGGAAGAGCCGGGAGTCCACCCCTCCCCCGAGGACCCGGTTCAGGACCTGGAGGGCCAGGAAGTCGGGGTGGTCGGGGGTGGGGCCCACCTGCCCCACGGCGATGGTGGCCTGAACCGAGCCCGGCCGGTCCACCAGGTAGATCCGGGTTCCATCCCGCTCCGCCGGGGGGGGCACGTCCGCAGGTGGAGGGGCGTCCCCTTCCCACTCGCCCAGGTACCTCTGGGCCAGCGTTTCGATCTCCTCCGGATCCACGTCCCCGGCCACCACCAGGAGGGCACGGCCCGGGCGGACGTGCTCCCGGTGGAACTCCACCAGATCCTCGCGACTCAGAGCCTGAACCGTCTCGGGTCGCGGAGAGGGCCCGTACGGATGCTCGTCACCGTAGATCCGCTGGAAGAAATGCCGGACCGCCACCTGCTGGGGCTGGGCCCGCTGAGCCTGGAGGGAGGAGAGGGTTCTCCTCCGGTCCAGCTCCACCTCGTCCTCCGGGAAGGTGGGATTCAAGGCCACGTCCGCCAGAAGCTCCATCCCCAGCTCCAGGTCCTCGGCCAAGGTGCTCACCGAGATCGTGAGGAAGTCCCGTCCGGCGGAAGCGTTGAGGGATCCTCCCACTCCCTCGATGGTTTCCGCGATCTCCCGGGCGCTCCGCATCTCCGTCCCCTGGGTGAGGACGGACGCGGTCATGGAGGCCAGCCCCTCCTTGCCGGGGGGATCTTGGCCAGATCCGGCCGGGAGATAGAGTCGGGCGCTGGCCACGGGTTGGGCCCGGTGCTCCAGCACGATGAGGTCCAACCCGTTGTCCAGGGCCGCTTCCTGGAACGCCGGAAACTCCAGCGGGCGCTCCGGAAGCGGAGCGGGGGGCTCGGTGGCCTGGGCCTCGAGCCCGTTGGGCGCCGAAAGGGCCACGGCCATCGCGATTGCTCCGGTGCCGAGGATCCCCCGGTCTCGTCCGCGTCGAAGGACCTCAATCATGGTCTTCCTCCTCCCCTCCGTCGGGAGAGCCCTGATCCGCGGGCTCCGCATCGCTCCCGTCCGGTCCCGGGGGGCCGTCGGCCTCCTCCGCTGAAGGACCCGGACGGGTGATGAGGACAGCCCGGTTCTCCGGGTCCAGGTAGCGGCGAGCGACCTCCTGGACATCCTCCGGGGTGACGGCCAGATACCCCTCCAGGTCGCCACGGATGGCTTCGGGCGTTCCGTGGAAGTGGTTGTAGCGCTGGAGCGCCTCAGCCCGCCCCATCACGGTCTGCCGCTCCAGAATCTCGTTGGCCCGCTGTCGGTTCCCAGCCCGCTCCACCTCCTCCGGTGTCACTCCCTCCTCCACGATCCTTTCCACCTCCCGGTCCAGCGCCTCGAGAAGCTCCTCGGGCTCGATCCCCTGGTTCGCGATGGCCAGGAACACCAGAAGCCCCGGGTCCTTCCGGAAGAGGG
>SKSR01000183.1 GCA_007122885.1 Gemmatimonadota bacterium | reverse complement strand
TCGATCCGTACGAGCTCTACGCGGGGCTCTACGTGATCACTGCGGGCCTGGGCGACAAGGACGACGCTCAGGGTCACCTCAAGAGGGCGCTGGCCCAATTTTTCCTTACGAACAACACTCTGGTCTCCTTCGGCCTCGGGGTGATCCTCTGTCTGGCCCTGGCCCTGGGCGCCGAGCCCGGCGGCTCTGTCGGGCTCCTGGCGCTGGCTGGTGGATTCCTGGCCGCCCTGGTCGTGAGCTACGCGGTGGCGGTGATCCGCTTCAGGGAGATGGCCAAGTCCCTGTGGGCGGTTCTGGCCCGGGGAGAGGGGAGCCCCTGACGGAGCAGAGGCGCGGAATGGATCGCAGAGGACACGAAACCACCGAACGGAAGCGCCCCCGAGGAGGCGTCGGCGGGCCCGGGAGAGACAAGTCCGACGGCGTGGGCCTCTCGCCGGTGAAGGCGTTCCTCCGGGGCGGCTTTCCGGTGTTCGCCGCCATCGGCGCTGCCTTCTCCCTCTACCTTGCCCGGCAGGACCCCTTGGGCGGGCTCCTTTTGGGCATCATCATCATCGGGATGCCCAGTATGGGGGAGCTCACGGCGTGCTTGCGCATCACCCACGCGCTAGAGCGGTTTGCCGCACAGGTCCCGGGCCGGCCCGAGGTGCGGATCACATGGGGAGCCAAGCAGGAGCTCGAATGGCCCGAGTACAGGATCTGCGTTTCGTGCCGAACCCACATGTTGGCCCCTCGGCCTCTTTCCGTCCGGGCCGGGGAGGAGGTCTGGTTCCCAAGCCTTCGCCAAGCGGAAGAGGCCGGGAAGGAGGCGTGGAGAAGGGTGGCCCGCCGTCGCTGACCTGGACCACGGCAGCGCTTCCGGCTGGATGGGTGGCGCGAGGGTCGCCCGTGGCCGCTAAATTGGCAACGTCCCGGGCCTCCTGATGCGCTCGGCCCTTCCCCGGGGCGGCTCATCCGGCCCCCTCGGGGGTTATGAAAGGTGCGCTTCCCGCTTTCCACAGCGGAGGTTCCATGAACCCGAATCATCCCTGGTTTCCATATCTGGCCACCGGCGTGGCCGTGCTGCTGCTGGGCACGAGCGCCTGGCTCGTCATGGATCCGTCCCCTGCGCCCCACCCGGGCAGTCCGGCCCCTGAACTCCAGGGAGTCGATCTTGAAGGACGGGAGGTGAACCTGGAGGACTTCCGGGGCCGGGTGGTTCTCTTGAACGTGTGGGCTACCTGGTGCCCACCCTGCGTGGAGGAGATGCCCTCCATGCAGCGCCTCCAGGACGCGCTGCAGGACCAACCCTTCGACATCGTGGCGGTGAGTATCGACCAGGGGGCTGACCGGGAAGCGGTCCGAAGGCATATACGGGACTTCGTAGACGAGCTGGGCCTCACCTTCACGGTCCTTCACGGATCGCCGACCGAGGTGCGGCAGCGTTACCAAGTGGCCGGAATCCCTGAGACCTTCCTCATCGACCAGGATGGCGTCATCCAGGACCGCGTGTTGGGAGCGGCGGAGTGGGACGCGCCCCGGTACCGGGAACGGGTGGAGGCCCTGCTGGCACGGGAGGAGACCTGATGCCGGACGAGGGCTCCTCGGACGATCTTTCCTTCGGCCTGGAGGCTCGCAACCTTCAGAGGGTTGGGGAGGGTGTGGCCTCGAAGGAGGCGTCGTGAAGCGTTTGGTGGAACTGAGCCACGAGATCCGGGACGGGATGGTCACCTACAAGGGACTCCCAGCCCCGGTGGTCTGCGACTTCCTGAGCCGGGAGGCGTCCCGGGAGCACTACTCCGAAGGGACCAGCTTCCAGATCGGGCGGGTGGAGATGGTGGCGAACACAGGCACCTACCTGGACGCTCCGTTCCACCGCTTCAGGGAAGGCGCCGATATCGCCTCCGTCCCCCTGGACGGTCTGGCTGGGGTGGAGGGCCGAGTGTTTCGGGCGCCCCCGGACGGCCGAGCCGTGGACGCGTCTCTCTTCGAGGAGGGAGTGGAGGTGGAGGGGAAGGCGGTCCTGGTCCACACCGGATGGTCCCGTCACTGGGGTACGGACCGCTACTTCGAGGGTCACCCCTTCCTCACCGAGGACGCGGCCCGGTGGTTGGAGGAAGCCGGGGCGGCGGTGGTGGGGATCGACTCCTTGAACATCGACGACACCAACGACGGGAGGAGACCTGTCCACACGACCCTCCTGGGCGCAGGTATCCCCATCCTGGAGCACATGACCGGCCTGGACGCCCTTCCGCCGTCCGGGTTCGAGCTCCACGCGGCCCCCGTCCGGATGGTGGGAATGGGGTCCTTTCCGGTCCGGGCTTACGCGGTGGTGAAGCCGTGAGCTCCTCGAGCCCCTTCCTCTTCGTCTACGGCACACTCCGCTCTGCAGTCGGGCATCACATGCACCGGGAGCTGAGCCGGCGGGCCGCTACGGTGGGGCGGGGGCGCGTGCCCGGCCAGCTCCTGGATCTGGGAGCCTTTCCGGGACGGGTCCGGGATCCGGCCGGTGGAGGGCCGGTGGTAGGCGAGGTCTACCGGCTCCGGGATCCGGATCGGGCGCTTCATGTATTCGATGCCTACGAGGGGTGCGGTCCCGATGATCCGGAGCCGCACCTCTTTCGGCGCGATTTGGAGGTGGTCCGGCTCGAGGATGGAGGCATCGTTCGTGCGTGGGTCTACTCCTATCAGGGAGAGCGGACCGGGGCACGGGTGATCTCTTCCGGCGATTACGCGGAGGCGCCATGACCGGTGCGAAGAACCCGCGTCCCTTTCGCGGGTGGCTCCCCGGCCTGGCGGTCCTGGGGGTGGTGGTGGCGGGCTGCTCGGGCTGGGCGCCTCCTTCGTCGGGGCCGGTGGCCTTCGATACAGCGGCCGTCTCCATCGTCTCGGAGGGGGACACTGCCTCCCTTCAGGTGGAGGTGGCCCGCACGGAGGAGCAGCAGGAGCAGGGTCTCAGCGGGCGGTCGGACTTGGATCCGGACGCGGGCATGCTCTTCGTCTTCGAGCCGATCCGGCCGGACACAGCGGGCTTTTGGATGTGGGGCACCCCGTTCCCGGTGGACATCGCCTTCATGGACGAGGACGGGACCATTGTGGAGATCCTGGAGATGGCGCCATGTACCGCGGCCGACCCGGACGATTGCCCGGTCTACGTTCCGGGCGTTCCCCATGCTTCCGCGCTGGAGGTGAACCGGAGCTGGTTCGAGTCGCACGGGGTGGGAGTGGGCGACCGGTTGCTGGTGACGGACGACGGGGAGGATTCGAACGGGTCTCTTGGAGAAGGTGGGGCCCGAAACGGGGGCGCGGGAGAATGAGCCCCCACGGGGGCCGTCACCCCATCCGCCTCGTGGCCGCGTGGACCGGGCTCAGGCCCGAGGTGATTCGGGTCTGGGAGCGGCGCTACGGTGCGGTGGTACCCGCCCGCTCCAAGGGAGGGCACCGTCTCTTCACCGATGAGGATGTGAGGCGGCTCCGGCTCCTCCGGGCGGCGACGGAGGCCGGCTGGCCCATCCGGGAGGTGGCCGGGCTCCCCACCCGAAAGCTGGGACAGCTCGTGGAGGGCGAGGAGCGGGCGGCGTCGGCAGACGCCGGAGGCGTCGGCAACGGCTCCGGAGGTTCGGTCCCCCGGGCCGAAGCCCAAGCCGCCATCCAGGAGGCATTGGAAGCGATCCGGGGACTGGACCGGCGGACCCTGGAGGAGACGCTCCGTCGCATGGCCCTGGCCGTCGGTGCGGCGGCCTTCGTGGAGGAGGTGGCGTCTCCGCTCATTCGGAGGGTGGGGTCCGAGTGGGAGAAGGGGAGGATCGGTCCGGCGGAGGAGCACCTGGCTTCGTTTCAGATGCGCACCACGTTGGCCTGGCTGAGCCGGAGCGTGAGCGGGAACAGGGAAGGCCCCCGGATCGTCGCCGCCACACCGGCTGGAGAGCTCCACGAGCTGGGCACCCTCCTGGCCTGTGTGACCGCCGGGACCTGCGGGTGGGAGCCCGTGCCACTGGGGCCGAACCTTCCTGCGGATGAGATCGCTCGGGCGGCGTTCAGCTCCGGGGCCCGGGCGGTGGCACTCAGCGTGGTTTACGACCCGGGCGGAAAGGCTCTGGAGGCGGAGGTGTTGGACCTGAGGACGAGGCTCCCACCGACCATCGCCCTCTTGATAGGTGGAGCCGCGGCTCGGAGCCTGGACATTTCGCGAGACGGGACCGGGGTCGCCTACGTGGGGAGCCTGGCCGAGTTTCGGCGGCGGTTGAAGGAGGTCTCCTCGAGGACTCCAGGGACGCAAGCGAGCACGTTCCCGGAGCTGGAGGCATGAGGCTCCGTTTCCTGGCCTTCGGGGTCCTGCTGACGACGGTGGCGGCCTGCGACTCCGGCTTCGGTCCAGGCGAGTCGGGGGAGCCGATCACCGTGCGGGTGATGCCGGCATCGGTCTACCTCCTGAGCACCGAGGACGAGCTGTCCCTCTCGGCCCAGGTGCTGGACGGATGGGGAAGCGAGGTCTCCGGTGTTGAGGTTCAGTGGCGTTCCACGAATCCGGAGGCGGTGGCGGTTTCGGAAGATGGGGTGGTGTCGGCGGAAGCCCCGGGTCGGGCTCGGGTGACGGCCACGGCGGGACCGGCAACCGGATCGGCCACGGTGGTGGCGCTGGCAGGGCCCCGGATCCGAAGCGGGGAGTTCCGTATGGAACTCCATTATGCCACGGAGGCACCCGAACGGGTACGGAAGGCCCTGGAGCGGGGAGCGGCCCGGTGGGAAGAGGTGGTGCTGGGCGATCTCCCGTCCGTCCGGGTGCAGGCGGGGGCCGGAGAATGCGGCGAGGGCTCCCCGGAAGTCCGGAGGGAGGTGGACGATCTCCTGGTTCTCGTCCAGGTGGAGGAAATCGACGGCCCTGGCGGCACCCTGGCGTCCGCCGGGCCGTGCGCCGTTCGGGAAGGGACGACCCTGCCGGTGATGGGGCGCGTGCGCCTGGACGAGGACGACGTGGAGCGGTTGGACGACATGGGGGTGCTGGACGCTGTGGTCCTCCACGAGCTCGGACACGTTCTGGGCATCGGAGCCCTCTGGTCCCGGACTCCGTTCCTGGCCAACCCGTCTCTCCCGGATGCCAGAGGCGCGGACACCCACTTCGCTGGGCCAGCCGCCGTCGCCGCCTTCGACGCGGTGGGGGGGCGGGACGCGGACATATCCAAGGTCCCAGTGGAGAACCGGGAGGGCAGCCGAGGCACTCGGGATACGCATTGGCGGATGCAGGTGTTCGGACACGAGCTCATGACCGGCTTCGTTCGAGTCGGCGATAACCCCTTGAGCAGGGTTACCGTCGCCTCCCTGGAGGACCTGGGGTATCGGGTGGAGCAGGGAGCGGCCGAGCCCTTCCAAGTAGGTCCGTTCCCCCCGCTGGCGCCCGGGGTCGAGGCCGAGGAGCCGGTGGGGATCCTCCTGGAGAAGGAGCCCCCGTCGTGGCCGATCCAGGTGTTGGATCCCGATGGCGTGCCCGTGGACGTCCTGTTTCCGTCCGGACCATCACCTTAGCCGCTCCCTACCTCCGCCGCAGAACCGTCCCCCCCTGGAATTCCGCCACGGGAGCCCCGTCCTCCCAAGCCGGCTCCCCTCCCACCCAGACCGTGTGAATTCCCTCGGCCAGGCGGTGGGGCTCCATGTAGGTGGCCCGGTCCCGGACCCTCTCGGGATCGAAGAGGACCACATCGGCGGCCCATCCTTCCAGGAGCAGCCCCCGGCGGAGGACGACCCGATCCGGCGTGGAGCCTTCACCCCCGGCTCCGCCGGGCTCCGTCCCTTCGGCCGGCTCCGCCTCCTCCGGGCGATCCAGACCCGCTATGGAGGCCGGCAGGCCCGTCATCTTCCGGACGGCCTCTTCCAGTGTCAGGTGGCCCTCTCGGCGGACCCACCGTTCCAGAACCCGCGGGAAGGTCCCGTATCCGCGAGGGTGGGCCATGGTGGGGCTCCCGTCCGACGCCACGGCCAGGTGCGGATCCGCCAGGAACGCGGCCATGACCGCCTCGTCCATGACGAAGTAGGCAGCTCGAGCCCCTCCCGGACCCAGATCCAGGAGAAGGTCTTCGAAGGGCCGTCCTTCCTCCCCGGCGGCCTCGGCCAAGGTCCGTCCTGCCCACGGACCCGTTCCGAACAGAGTGGCTTCGGGACCGTTTCGGCTCTCCACCCGTTCCCGAAGGTGTCGGGCCAGCTCGTCCCTTCTCATCCGGAGCACGGAGCCAAAGTCGTTGGGCGGCCGAGCCCAGTCGGGAAAGAGGATGGAGAGGCCGGTGAAGCTGGCGGTGTACGGGTAGACGTCGCCCGTGGCGGCCACTCCGTCCCTGCGTGCCCGGGCCATGGCTTCCAGGAGCTCGTGGGCCTGCCCCGGGTCGTCGCCCAGGACCACCTTTAGATGGGAAGCGTGGACCCGGGCGCCGGACCGGCGGCCCACCTCCAGAAGTTCCTCGAGGGATTCCGCCACCCGGTCCCGATCCTCGCTCCGGAGATGGGCGGCCACGAACCCTCCGGCTCGTGATACCGGGCGGGCCAGGGCCTCGAGCTCCTCCAGGTCCGCCCGGGTCCCCGGGTCGTACTCGAGCCCCAGGGAGAGACCCCACACGCCGGCACGCAGGGCCTCTTCCACCAGGCCCGCCATCCTCCGGCGCCCCTCGGCATCGGCCTCCGCGAAGCCCACCCCCGCCTCCCCTCGGACCGTGTTGTGGCCTACCAGGTACCCGACGTTCACGGTGAGGCCGGCATCCTCCACCGCTCGGAGGTGCGCCTCCATGGTGCCGGCCTCCGGGCTCGACCCATCCTGGCCCAGGAGGATCGTGGTCACCCCCATGGCCAGGGCGTTGGGGAAGCGTGCGCTCTCCAGTGGGTCGCCGTGATGGTGGAGGTCGATGAATCCCGGCGCCACTACCTTCCCTCCGGCGTCCACACGGTGCGCCGCCCGCACCGTGTCGGGGTCGAGGGGCCCCACATGGGCGATCCTTCCTCCCCTGAGGAGCACGTGGGCTTCCCGAGCGGGCCTTCCGGTTCCGTCCACCACGGTGCCCCCTTCGAGGAGCCAGTCGTAGTCCTCACCGTTCCGATTCTCCTGGACGACGGAGCGGTCTCCGGACGGCTCCGAAATGGCGGGCGCCGGCCCGAGGCTGATGAGGAACGGGAGGAGGAACAGGGGGAGGAGGCGGAGGTGGGGAAGGGGAGAGGGGTCTCGGGAAGGCGAACGGCGGGAGCCCTCCGGCTCCGGAGCCGGTTCGGTGGAGAAGCCCCGGCCAAGCGGTGTATACTCGGTCATGCGCGAATCCGTTCTTCCGGCGTTGCGGTGGGTCCTGGCCAGTGCGGCCCTCCTCTGCCTCTCCTTTTCCGGTTGCGGCGCCCCGGAAATCCCCGGCGAAGGCGGTGACGATGCCCCGGCCCGGGCCGCCCCGGAAAACGACCGTGAAGCTGAACTCCGGGAGGCGGCCGAGAAAGCCCCGTACCTGGTTGGAGAGGCCCCCCCCCCTTCACGGGAGGTGGATGAAGCGGCCCGGGAGGACGCGGATCGAGCCTCCGGCCATGTCTATCTGAACTACTCCGGAGGAGGCGGAGAGGCTCCCGTGGAGGAGCCGGTGATCCTGATCCGTGAAGAGCCCGACCCGTCCTCCGACGTAGTGGCCACCTTTTCCATGGACGGAACCGGGACGGATCCGGTCGTACGGGCCGGGGAAGCGGGTCTGAAGGAGGGAGCTCCCCGTTCCGGTCCGGACGCCCGAGGCCTCCCGGTAGCGCAGGTGGACGGGGGCTGGGCCCGGATCATCTACGCCTACGAGGCGGACGGCGCGTCCCGGTCCGGCTGGGTGAACCTCGAGCGCCCGGAAGCGCGCCTGAGAACCTACGAAGAGGAAGTCCAGGACGGAGTGGTCTGGCTTCGGGATCCCGACGCGGCCACCTTCCGGGAGGAGCCGGAGGGGCCGCCGGTGCAGGTGCCCCTGACGGTGGAGGGAGAGGCCCCGGGAGAACGGGTGGTGGATTACGTGCTCCGCGTGCAGGAGGTGCGGGAGGATCGGGTCCGGGTCGAGGTGACGATCCCGAACGTGAGCCCCTGCACGGGCGACCCATACGCGGAGGTGGTCATGCAGGAAGAGCTCTGGCTCCCGCTCCGCGACTCGGAAGGCCGCCGGACCCTGGGGCAGGCGGTGGAGGGGTGCTGAGGCTCGAGGCGGAGGATCCGCGGTTTCCCGGAGCGCGACACCTTAGCGAGGAGCTTTGAGATGAAGCTGGGAGGATTTCATCACCTGACGGCGATTTCGGCCGACGCAGCCGGGAACCGGCGATTCTACACCGAGGTTCTGGGGCTTCGGATGGTGAAGAGGACCGTGAATCAGGACGATGTTCGGGCCTACCACCTCTTTTACGCCGACGCGGCCGGTAGCCCGGGTACCGACGTCACCTTTTTCGAGTGGGACCTTCCCCGCGAACGGAGGGGCACCCGAAGCATCGTGGGCACGGGCCTGCGGGTGGAGAGCGGGGAGAGCCTGGAGTGGTGGCGCGAGCGCTTGACGGAGCGTGGCGTTGCCCCGGGGGAGGTGGAACACCGGGGAGGGCGCCACGTCCTGGACTTCGAGGATCCGGAGGGCCAGCGTCTCTTCCTGGTGGAGGACGGAGGGGCGGGCCCGGATCCCGTCTTCTGGGAGGATGGCCCGGTTCCGGAGGAGCACCAGATCCGGGGTCTGGGCCCCGTTCTCCTGAGCGTGCCGGACGCTACGGACACGGACCTCCTTTTGACTCGAGCCATGGGCATGGAACGGACCCGGGAGTACTCCCTCTCCGAAGGGGGTCCCGCCCAGGTCCACGTCTACGAGATGGGGGTCGGAGGGGGGGCCCACGCAGAGCTGCATGTGGCCGTCCAGCCGGAGCTCCCGGTGGCCCGTCAGGGGGCCGGGGGCGTCCACCACGTGGCCTTCCGAGTTCCCGACGACGGGACCCACCGGCGTTGGGAAGAGCACCTGAGGAGCGTAGGGGTGCCCAACACGGGTCAGATCGACCGACACTACTTCCGGAGCCTGTACTTCCGGGAGCCGAACGGGATCCTCTTCGAGATCGCCACGGACGGCCCGGGCTTCGCGGTGGACGAGGTGCCGGAATCCTTGGGAGAAAGCCTTTCCCTCCCGCCCTTCCTGGAGGACCGACGAGCGGCCATTGAAGCAAACCTGAAGCCCCTGGACTGACGCCTACGGAGGAGGGGAATGGGGGCCGGGGTGGTGGCGCGTCCGCAGGGTTGAGCCCAACGAATCCCGCACCAGGCCGGAGAGGAAGACCAAGGGGGGGCGGGGCCTTAGGCC
>SKSR01000101.1 GCA_007122885.1 Gemmatimonadota bacterium | reverse complement strand
GGATCTGGACTGGGAGGCCGCCGGCCGGGCGCATGCCGACGCCCGGGTTCAGATCCTCGAGGCGATCCACGCGGCCGGGGCGGACATCCTCCTGGGCACGGACGCTCCCCAGATGTTCAACGTGCCTGGCTTCGCCCTCCACCGGGAGGTACCCATCATGGCCCGAGCCGGAATGAGCCCCCACGAAATCCTGGCTTCGGGTTCCGTGGAGGTGGCCCGGTACGTGGAGGAGGAACTGGGACTCCCGGGGGACTTCGGCACCGTGTCCGCGGGCCAGCGGGCGGACCTGGTCCTTCTGGGGAACAACCCCCTGGAGGACCTGGAGCACCTTCGGGACGTGGAGGGAGTCATGGTCCGGGGACTCTGGCTTTCCGGTGAGGAGATCCGGGAGCGGCTGGACGCCCTGGCGGACGACTTCGCCGCCTGAGCCGGGCTCGCCGGTCGGCTTCCCGGACCGGCGTCCACCACCCCCCTCCCTGCCGGAACCCCCGGTCCGGACGGGCCGCCCCCGGCCCGGGCCAGCGGCCCCCCGGCCGGGTCAGCGCCCCCCGTCCAGCTCCTCGATGGTGGCCGTGGAGGGCCCCCGCTCCATCCGAAGGCGGCGGGCCACGTCCTCCGCGTCCCGCATGACCCGCAGGGCGTTCTCCCCGGCCAGCTTCCGGAGGTCCTCCTCGCTCCATCCCCGTCGGGAGAGCTCGGCAAAGAGCTCCGGATAGGTGGAGACGTCCTCCAATCCCACCGGAAGCTCGGTGATCCCGTCGTAGTCCCCGCCGATTCCCACGTGATCGATCCCCGCCACGTCCCGGGCGTGCTCGATGTGGTCCGCCACGTCCTCGATCGTGGCCGGGAGGTCGTCGGTGAGGAACGAGGGAACGAAGGTGATCATGATCACCCCTCCGTTCTCGGGAAGGCGTCGAAGGATGAAGTCGGGGACGTTCCGGGTATGGTCCCGAAGGGCCCGCACGGAGGAGTGGGAGAAGATGATCGGCGCCTCGGAGACGTCCAGGGCGTCGCTCATGACCGCGTCGGAGACGTGGGAGAGGTCCACGAGCATGCCGAGCCGGTTCATCTCCCGGACCACCTCGCGACCGAACTCGGTGAGCCCCCCGTGGGGGTGGTCCCCCCCGTGGGCGTCGGCCCAGTCCAGGTCCCCGTTGTGGGTGAGCGTCATGTAGCGAACCCCCAGGTCGTAAAAGGCCCGGAGGGCTCCGAGGGAGTTCTCGATGGCGTGTCCGCCTTCCATTCTCAGCATGGAGGCGATCCGGCCCGAGGCGAAAATCCGGCGGACGTCCTCGGCGGTGGTGGCCAGCTCGAAGTGCTCCGGGTACTTCTCGATGAACTGCCGGGCCACGTCGATCTGCTCGAGCTGGGTCTTGGCCGCCCCTTCCTCCACCGCGCCGAAGGGGATGTAGACGGACCACCACTGGGCTCCCACCATCCCTTCCCGCAGGCGGGGGATGTCCGTGTGCCCCCCGGTGGCCCGGGAGATGTCGTAGGCGGCCACATCCAGGGGCGCGGGCTCGTAGTTGCGGATCTGCCAGGGAAGGTCGTTGTGACCGTCCACCAACGGGGTCAGGGACAGCGCCCGGATGGCCTTTTCCATGTGGGGGTCGGGCTCCTCTTCCTGGCTCTGGGCTTCCAGGCTCTGGGGAACGGCGCCCAGGAGCGCCGCCAGGGCCGCCGCGACGAAGGAATTGGGTCTCGCACGCATGGTCTCTTGTCCCTCGGTGGGTCATCATGGTGGCGGTCCGACCTTCGGACGCCTACCTCTCGACGAAACATGGTTATCCGGACCCGGGGCCGCAGGCAACCGGGGCGGGGGGGCTACGGCTCCCGGGGCGGCAAGCAACCGGGAAGTGGGCTAAGGGTCCGACGATAGCTCTCTCCCCCCGGCGCCCTGGTAAACGTACCGGAAGGTGATGCACCCCGGCCGGGCGCCCGGACAGTAGTAGCTCAAGAACTCGAGCTTGGCGTAGCGTCCCTGGGCCGTCCGCACGGCGTACACCCGCTCGGTGGGGGTGAGAAGGTGGGTGAGGAAGGAGTAATCATACCACCGGGCCAAAGCCGGATTCACCGAGTCGGCGCGGGCCTCCACCTGCTCGTAGCCCCCCTCCGGGGCCCGTAGGACCGAGTCGAAGGGCACCTCCCCCAAGTCCCGAACCCCACCTCTTCCCGAAAACCCCTCGCCCCCGTTCACGGCCATGTCGAACCGGCGAAAGGCCAGATCCCAATCCAAGGGGCCGGGGTTCTCCACCACCGTGCCCTCTTCGAAGGAAAAGTGGACCCAGCGGTCGGGGACGGAAGCATCCACCGTGTAGGTCCGAGGCCCCACGAGCTCCCCGTCGGCGGGTCGCGGATCGGTGGGAGAGGCCGGAAAGGTGGGCGGCTCCGGCCGCTGGAGGGATAGAGCCACATACCCCACGGCCAACAGGACGATGCCGCCCACGATGACGGGCACGGCCCAGCTCCCCCCCTCCCCCGTGGAGGCCGGGACGTTGCTTTCCCTTTCCCGCATCTCCTCGTCCACCGTCATGGTCGCGCTCCCTGGAGACTCGGCCCGGGTGGAAGATGTCCGGGCGAGAACGGATCATGACCCGCTCCACCGGCGGAGCGAAAGGGGCGGAGGATGCGAAAACCCTGCTCTCCCACTACCCTTTCGAGGGCGCTGGACGGAAAACATCGGGTCGGGAGCGCGGAAGCATGAGCGAGCCGCAGTGGCTTCTCTACGGAGCGTACGGGTACACGGGCCACCTCATCGCCCGAAGGGCGGTGGAGGAAGGCCACGCTCCCCTTCTGGCGGGACGAAACGAGGAACGCCTTCGAGCCGTGGGAGACGAGTTGGGGCTGGAATGGGTTCGGGCCGAGATCGGGGAGCTCACCGATGTCCTGGGCCGCATCCCGGAGGGGGCGGCAACGCTGGTCAACGCGGCCGGCCCTTTCACGGCCACCGCCGAACGGGTCCTGGACGCCTGCCTGGAGCGGGGGATGCACTACCTGGACGTGACCGGCGAAGTCCGCGTGTTGGAGGAGCTCTTCCGCAAGGACGCCCAGGCCCGGCACCGGGGAATCACGGCGGTGCCGGCGGTGGGCTTCGATGTGGTGCCCAGCGACTCCCTGGCCCTCAGGCTCCACGAGAAGGTACGCGCCGGGCTCCGCCTTGAGCTCGCCTTCCGAACGCCTCCGGGATCGAGCCGGGGGACGCTCAAGACCATCCTCACCCATCTTCCGGCAGGCGGGCTCCAGCGCCGGGGCGGGGTCCTGATCCGGGGGCATCTGGGGGAGGGAGGGCGCTCCGTTCCGTTCCCCGACCGGGATCGGTACTGCGTTCCCGTGCCCTGGGGCGATCTGGTCACCGCCTACCGGACCACGGGGATACCGGACGTGGTCACCTATATGGCCATGTCCCCGAGCCGTGCCCGCAACCTCCGCATCCTGGCTTCCACTATGGGCCGCCTCCTCACCATCCCCCGTCTACGGAGGTGGGCCTTCCACGCCGTCGACGCCCTGAACCCCTCGCCGGAGAAGAAGCGACGGCACGACGCACGGTCCATGATCTGGGGCCGGGTGGAGTCGCCTGATGGCCGGGCAGCCTGGGGGGCCGTGGAGACGATGGAGGGATACGGCTTTACGGCGGCGGCCGTGCTCCGAGCGCTGGAACGTCTCCGGACCGGTGGGACCGAAGCCGGGGTCCTCACCCCCACCCAGGCGTTCGGGGTGGACTTCGTGGAGGAGGTGCCCGGGACCAAGATCCAGGGCCCCCTGATGGAAGGAGCGCCCCGGGCGCACCAGGAGTGAGGTCCGGGACGGTGTGCGCCCAGCGGGGCTCCGGGGCCCGAGGGCGCTGCCGCGTGGGGTCAGTCCTCCGGGTCCTCCGGAGCCTCCACCACGACCCCGGCGAAGAGGAGGGTTCCCGAGTGGCGCTCCCGGAGCGCCAGGAGGAAGGGCCGGTCGGCCCGGACCGTAGGGGGCATGGACTGGATCATGGCCACCGAGGTGGCGCCGGCGGCCTCCGTGCCTTCCTCGTCCACCCGGAGGAAGGTCTTCTGCTTCACCTCGTCGATCCACGGGTTCGCGCCCTGGAGCATCCGGCCGAAGTCGGCCGCCGGGGTGAACGCCTCTCCCATCCCCAGGTCCTCCAGAGCCTCGTTCAGGACCCCGTCCCACTCCACCTGGAAACGGGGGAGGTAGACCCGGACCCGCCCCTCCTCCAGTGACTCCACCAGGTGTGACCACCCTCCCCCCGCCAGATCGGAGAGGACGTCCCGGAGCTCCTCCCCTTCCCGGGGGACGACGACGGTCATGGAGAACGCTCCTCCTCCGTACGGCAACTCCACGGCTTTGTACGAGGGCTCCACGGCCACCGGCATCTCTCCGGTCCTGGCCATGAGCCGGACGGGGACCCTGGATCCGTCCGGCAGGTGGAAGGGCGCCTCCCGAGTCTCCTCCGGGTCGAAGGGCTCCGTCCAGCCGGCCTGGAAATGGACGGCGTTGGTCAGGTATGCCACCAACCCCGGCGGAAGCGGGAGCGTCACGAGCTCCTCGATCCGTCCCTCGGTGGCATCCGCCACCCAGTCGTTGATCCTCCGGGCGGCTTCCTCCTCATCGGAGAAGTCGAGCCCCTCCACCGTCCCGCCGAACTCCTCCTCGACCCGGGCCCGGAAGTCCGGGTCGGCAGTGAACTCGGCCCCGTGCCAGACGGCGTTGGCCACTTGGAGGGAGACGGCGGGATCCAGCTCCTCCAAGAGCTCCAGGAGCGCTCGGTACGCCTGGCCGATCTCCTCCTCCGAAAGCCCGGAGAGGCCCAGGGTGGAGGCCATGGCGTTGAAGGTGGTGCCGCCGGCACCCATGAGGGTCATGCCCAGGGCCATGGAGGCGCTGAACGGCGAGACGAAGTGGGTCTCTTCGGGCGCCCGCTCCGCCAGGCGCTCCAAGAGCTGCAGGCCGAAGTCGGCGCTGCCCCGGACCACCTCCACCTCCTCTTCGGAGAGCTCCCGGGGAAGCTCGTCCACCGGGACAGGCTCGTCCCCACCCGCCGGACCCAGGTCCGAGAGGCTCTCGCAGGCACCCAGGACGGGGAGCAGGGCCGCCGCGAAGGCCAGCAGCAAACCGGGAGCGCGAGCCCTCCCAGGAGTCGTTCCGGGACCCCTTCCGAGAGCCGTTCCGAGAGCCGTTCCAGGAGCCCTTCCGGTACGCTTCCACCGACCTCCGAAGCCCTCCCGTCCGGCGGACCACACGGGCCCGAGCACCCGACTCATAATCCCCATCTCAGTACCTCCATCGGACCCCGAACACGGGCAGAATGGGCCGCTCGGCCAGCGGACGCACCTGGTCGTCCCTCCAGGGCTCGAAGATGTGGAAGAGGGCGTCCCGACGATCCAGGGCATTCATCACCCGGAGGTAGGGAGCCAACTCCACCCGGCGCTCCCCCAGCCGGAGCGTGCCCGGCCACTCCACATCCAGGTCCACCCGAAGGAAGTCGTCGGGGAGGCCGGCCGGGAGGACGGGGCCTCCTTCGGCCCCGGAGGCCCGGAACCGCTCCACGGGCCCCGGCGAGCCCGAAGAAATGGTGGGCAAGTCCGACTCTTGGAGCCCCCCACCGGGAGAAACGGTGGTCACCGTGGGAATGGAGGTGAGGGGCAAGCCTCCCCCGTAGCTCACGGTGAGGGCCCCCTCCAGTCCTCCCGGCAGCCGACCCTGGAGACCCACGTTCAACAGGTGACGCCCCTCGAACTCGTCGGCGGGCATCCCGTCGTCCTGGGACCAGATCCAGTTCAAAGAGTACCCCACCCATCCGGCCAAGCGATCGCCTTCCCGGTGCGCCCGGATCTCGAGCCCGGAGGTCCGGATCCGCTCCACCCCCGTATCCAGATCTCCGATGTCGAACCCCTTGACGAAGCCGTCCAGGCTCAAGCCCACCTGGGAGGAGAAGCGCTGGTCCAGGGAGACGACCAGGTGGTTGGCCGTGGAGACCGCGAAGCCCGGCGCCCAATCCGGGCTGCGGGCCCCGGCTTCCATGTCGTCCTCCGTCTCCAGGTCCGTGGTGACCTGGTAGCGGTGGAAGCGACCGGCTGCGGCCGTGAGGGCGGCCGACTCGGAAAGACTCCACGTCAGCGACGCCCGCGGAGCCAGCCGGAAACTTCCGTCCCCGGAGAAGTGCTCCGCCCGGAGCCCCAGTCGGGCCTCGAACTCATCGCCCAAAGGCCTCCGGCCCTCCACGTAACCTCCCGTCTTCCACGCCTCCCTCTCACCCGCCAGGGGCCCGGACGCGACCAGGGCGCTCTCCCCCTCCCCCGCCGTTCCGAGGACGCGGCCCTCCAGGGGGACGATCCGGTAGCCGGCCGCCTGCCGCTCCACGTCCCCGCCGTAGCGGAGGACCCCGTCCTCCCAGGGCCGGGCCAGATCCAGGTGGATCCGGGAGCGGTCCTGATCCGCCGAGGCCAGGTAGGGGTGGGAGAGGATGAAGGGGAGGCGCGCCTCATACGTGCTCCGTGAGACCCCTCCTTGAGCCGCCGTCCCACCCCAGAGCCCATGGTAGCGGGCCGTGGCGGTGGCCGACCCCCACCGGGCTCCCTCTCCATCCCCCAGACCCTCCAGGCGGACGGATTCCCGGTTCCGAAAGCCCGTGGTCGTGATCGCGTGTCCCGGAGCCAACTCCGTCTCCGTTCGGAGGAGGAGGTCCCCGTATCCGTAGGGCCCCTCCGCCCCCTCCGTCACCCGGGGCTGAAGGCCGTGGAGGGCGCGTCCGCTCAGGAGAAGGCTCGTACCCAGAGGCACCGGCCCCTCCACCGTGGCCCGGGCCGCCATCCCGTCCAGGGACCCGGAGGTACCGAAGGCGTCCCGGCGGGGAGCCCGGGTCCGGAGGTCCAGGATGTGGGAGAGCCCCCCGCTCAGGTGGGAGGGAGCTCCGGCCACATGGAGATCCGCGTCCCCCAGGAGGTCACGTTCGAAGCCCGGAACGAGGCCGGCCACGTGAAAGGGCGTGTAGACCGGCGAGCCGTCCAGGAGGACGAGTTGGCCCTCGGTGGACGTCCCCCGGATGAGGAGGGCCGAGCTGGGCTCATCGTCGCTTCGGCTTCCCACCTCCCGAAGGGTCCCGGTCAGCCCGGCTTCCGCCATCCCCGAAGTGGCTCGGGCGACCCTCATGGCCAGTCGGCCCTCCACCTCCGGCCGGATGGGCGAGACCCTCCCCGACGCCCCTGCCGGAGTTCCTCTTCCCTCCACCTGGACTCCACTCAGGGCCAGGGGGCGAGCCTCCAACTCCACGTCCAGGGAGAGGGGCCGGTCCGGCGGGATCCGGACTTCCAGAGCCTCTTCCCGGTAGCCCAGCGACTCCACCCGGACCGTGGCCACGCCAGGCGGGAGGTCCTCCACCCGGTACCGCCCATCCCCATCAGCGGCTGCCTGCCGCACGCCGCCCTCCCACCGGACCTCCACCACAGCGCCGGGAAGGGCCCGGAGGGCTCCATCCACCCGGGCCGAGACGGTGCCCACCACCGCGGTGCGCTCTTCCTCCACCCCTTCACCCTCGGGCGAGGGAAGGTCCTGGGCCTGGACCCCCGCCGGCCCCACGAAGGGCCAGGCCACCAGGAACGCCGCCACCAGGGTTCTCATGGCCGCTCACCCTCGTCCGGAGCCCCTCCCTGATCGGCATCCGCCGACCCAGGGCCCGGGATCCGCAACCGCACCTCACGGTCCTCCACCGTTTCAGGGTCCACGCCGGTCAGGTCCCACGCACCGTCCCGGTAGGTGACCAAGGTCCGGTCGTGGGCCCGGATCCGGCCCTCCCGAGTCTCCACAGGGAAGGAAACCTCCACGTCGCCGGAGACCACCTCCACCGAGAGCCGTCCCGGAGCCGTGGCGAACCGGCCCTCCCCCACCACGTCCACGGAGGCCCGGTCCCCCTCGCCCAGGACCGCCGTCAGGAAGGCCCCGTCCGGGGGGGAGCCCAGATCCACGATCACCCGGCCGTCAGAAAGGTCGGTGCTCACTCCGGCCCTCCCCGGCTCCTCGCTCCGAGACTCCATGGCGGCGGGCCCGTCCGCCGGCTCGGTACCGGCCACCCGCTCCCACGCCGAGGCCGCCCACTGACGAACGGGAGAGGCAGGATGGGCTGAGGCCACCCCGGCCGAAACGAAGAGGAGGAGAACCGCAGCGGCCGAGAGGCTCCGGCGCCGGGCATCCGAGCGCCTCCGGGCCCACCGCCTCCGAATCTCCCAGCGGGCCTCCTCCGGGTCTCCGGCCGGCTCCAGCTCCTCCAGGGTCGCTCCCACTCGGGCCTCCAGTCGGCGGGCCTCCTCCAGACGGGTCCGGCACCGGGGGCACCCCTCCAGGTGTTCCTCCGCGTCCCGAAGCCCGCTCCCCTCCAGCTCGCCGTCCAGGTAGGCGTGGAGGACACCCTCATCCAGGTGACTCATCCCCCCCTCCTTGTTCGCGGACCGCATCCGCGAACCTCCGTCGCGCCCGGGCCAGCAGGGTCCCCACGGACCCCGGGGCCACCTCCAACACCTGGGCCAACTCCCGGTAGGAGAGGCCCTCCTCCCTCAGAAGGAGGATCCGCCGGTCCCGTTGCGGGAGGGTGTCCAGGGCCGCTCTGGCCGTCTGGGCCCTCTCCCGGCGCTCTACGGCCACGTCGGGGCCGTCCGGGCCCTCCGGAACCACGGCGGCGTTGCCATCCAACAACCTTCGCCGGTTCGTGGCCACCCGGACCCGGTCCCGGATCAGGTGCGTGGCCACCGTGAACAGCCACGACCGGATGCCGTCCCGGTCCCCCTGGGGTTCCCGCTCCAGGAGCCGGACGAAGGTCTCCTGGGCCGCATCCTCCCCGGCGTCGGCGTCGCCGGCCAGGCGGTGACAGTACCGCCGGAGGGGTCCGTAGTAGGCATCGAAGAGGGCGTCGAAGTCCACGGTGCGTGACGACTCCCTGGCTGCTGGCGCGAAGGGCGATCTCCTCGTTCATGCCCCTTGAACGAACGGGGAGTCCCGCGTGTGACACCCCTGGCCCGAGGGACAGGATCCGCCGGTGGGCCGGGCCTCCGACCGCCGGTTCGGACCCCGTCGGCGAAGGAGGCTGGAATCCGCGGGTGAACCGACTCGCCGCTGCCGGCCAGCACGGGGTCGCGCTCGCCGGGCAGGACCCGCGGGTAGTCCCACTCCCCTGATGCTAGTGTAGTGTCGCAGAAGTCCCGTGAAGCACCGAGAGGGTCGAAGCGCCGCTCCAGCAAGGCGCGACGACGAGGCATAGCAGCGCTACGTCGAGGAGGAGCAACACAGCTGGAGCGGATGCAGCGGC
>SKSR01000209.1 GCA_007122885.1 Gemmatimonadota bacterium | reverse complement strand
CCCCCGTCCGGGAATCCACCCCCGCCGGAGTGGCCAACCCGAACGCCTGCGTCTCGTGGTCCAGATCCCCCAGGGTCGCCCCCGCCTGCACCCGCGCCACCTTCGCGTCCCGGTCCACCAGGACGCCCCTCATCCCGGAGAGATCGATCATGAGCCCGTCGTCCCGGACCGCCTTCCCCGCCACCCCGTGACCCCCCGCCCGGACGGAGAGCGGCACCCCCGTCTCCCGGGCGAACCGCACGGCAGACATCACATCGGCCGGCCCCGTACACCGGGCGATCATGGCCGGCCGCCCATCGATCATCCCGTTGAAGAGGGACCGGGCGTCGTCGTAGCCGGGATCCTCCGGCAGGAGGAGGGGGCCGCGAAGCGAGGTCCGGAGGTGGTCGATGGTGTCTTCGTTCATAAGGCGGGTCTCCTGGGGTGTGGGTGTCGGGAAAGGCTCTCAAAGCCGCGTTCCCGGAACGGCGGGAGCCCCAGGTAGCTGGGAGTTCGCCGGAAGCTTCTTCAACCTTTGGGGGGAGCGGACAGGGCGCAAGCTACGCGCGACTCGATCGTGTTCCCGGAGCGTGCCTGGCAGTGTTCAGACGGTCATGGTCGTCAGCGGGCGGCGCGGCCGGTCACAACGGTAATCGAGACGCTCATCCTCCTCGCCAACGACGGCCGCCGCTCAGCTCGCCAACTCGGAGGGAAGCAGCGGGTGACGCTCCCGAATCGTCCGATCCAGCGTACAGAAGGGTGTCCGCCTGGCGGAGCTGTGGGCCACCAGGAGCCGATCGAAGGGATCCCGGGTCCAGTCGAGAGGGAGGGCGTGCCGGATGAGGGCCAGCAAGGGGACTTCGTCTACCGCGAAGCGGGGGTCCCCACCGACGGCCTCCATGAACTCGGTGTGGCGCACCTCCAGACGGCCCAGCTCCGCCAGGTACTGGACCTCCAGGAACGAGACGGGAGAAACGCCCCAAGGTCGGTAGCGGGCGAGCCAGTCGAACTCGTCCAAGCGGGGCACATCCAAAACCACCCACAGCAGAAAGTGGGTGTCGAGGAGCAGCTTCAATCCAGCCGCTCCGGGTACAGGTCCGACTCCTCCCCGGACCAGGACCACCCCCACCGGTCCGCCTCCTCCACCGCGGGGGCCCGGATGATGGATCCGCAATCGGGAACACTCCGTTCGTCCCGCTCCTCGCGGCGCAGAACGATTCGGTGTCCACCGCGCTCCACCACTACGGTGGCTCCATCGGCCACCTCGTCCAGGATACGGAACCAGTTCCGGCGTGCCTCACTCGCCGTGACTCTCTTCATAGTACATGCTGGATCCCTTCCACTCCAGCCCAAGCGCCGGCCACTGCATGGGGTCTCCCGTGCCACCGCGGGAAGCCGCCGCTTCCTGCCCGAACGAAGTGATGGTCCCCTCCGATCTTGAGGAGTATATTGGACCGGTCACCCATCGCGCGCTCGAGTCCGCCCCGGAACCGTCCGCTCACCCCGAGCGTGCCCGGGGGGGCCCCTCCCCTCGGGGACGCGGGAACCGGTTAGGGAAGACCCGTGCACGCATACCTCCGACTCATGGATCCGGCCCCGCACCCAGGGAGCTCCGCCGGCAGGGTGCGTCCGGCGGTTCGGCTGGGGATCCTCGGGGCCGGGTTCTTCCTGCTCCCGGTCTTCCTCCTCCCCGCATGTTCTTCGAACCCCAACCCTCCGGGAGAGCCCACCATGGACCAAGTCATCGCCCCGGACGGCACCCCCATCGCGTTCCGCCGCAGCGGGCACGGACCTCCCCTCCTCCTGGTCCACGGCACCACGGCCGATCACAGCCGTTGGAACCCCCTGTCCGAGCGCCTGGAGTCGGACTTCACCGTCTACTCCATGGACCGACGAGGGCGAGGGGGGAGCGGGGACGCCGCCGACTACTCGCTCGCCCGGGAAGCGGAGGACGTAGCTGCGGTCTTGGACGCGGTGGGCGAGCCGGTCTTCGTCCTGGGGCACTCCTACGGGGCCCTCGTGAGCCTGGAAGCGGCGCTCCTCACGGACAACATCCGGCGCCTCGTCCTCTACGAACCTCCTCTCCCCATCGGGCCCCCTTCCTACTCTCCGGACCTCCCGGGACGGATACAGTCCCTCATCGACGCGGGAGAGCTGGAGGAGGCCCTGCTCGTCTTCTTCCGGGAGGTGGTGGAGATGCCCGAGCGGGAGCTCGAATCCTACCGGCGGCTCCCCGTATGGCCGGTACGGGTCCGGCTCGCTCCTACGATCCCCCGTGAGATGGTGGCGGAAGCCGAGTACCGATTCGATCCGGAACCGTTCTCGCGACTTTCCACTCCGAGCCTCCTTCTCCTCGGGGGCGACAGCCCACCCCTCTTCCGGAAAGCCATCGAAACCCTGGACGAGGTCCTCCCCAACAGCCGCGTCCGGGTCATGCCGGGGCAGCAGCACATCGCCATGGACACGGCTCCCGACCTTTTCCTTGAGGAGCTCGTGACCTTTCTGGGAGGGTAGGCGGGAGACGGGGAAGGTGGATTTCCTTTTCTCCTGACAATCCACCATTCCGGAGCGGCGTCAACACAGGGCACGTGAATTGCGGCCCGATGGACATGCCCTTTCGTGCCCGGGGCCGCCCGGGGCCTTCCCAGCGAACCTCGACCAGGAGGATCCATGTCCCGCTCACTCCTTCCCGGCGCTGGAGCCGTCGCCTTGGCCCTCTTTTCCCTCGGCTGCAGCGAAGCCCCCATCCCCACCTCTACTATGGACGCTGCCGTGGGTCCACCTGATGCCCCACTCCACCAGACCATGGGGTCTGCGCGGCAGGTGCTCATGCTCGACGCCTGCGACCCGGAGTCGTTCAACGAAGCGTTTGGCTTCGAGGTCTGCACGCCCACCAGCCCCCGTGCCGGGATCCACTTCGACACCTTCATCTCGCTATTGGAGAAGCACCAGAAGGTGGACGTGTGGCGCTTCAGCCCGGGCGAGATCCGGGTCCCGCGGCAGACCACGCTCCACCTGCCCAACAAAGGAGGCATTCCGCACAGCTTCACCGAGGTGGAGGAGTTCGGCGGCGGATTCGTGCCGCTCCTGAACCAGCTCTCCGGCAACCTAGAGCTGGCACCTGAATGCGTACATCCCGAGAACCCCCAAGCCCCGCACCCTGACGTCCGCCTCATCGCGCCCGGTGACTACGACGAGGTGACGGTGACCCCGGGCGACGGGACGAAGTATATGTGCTGCATCCACCCCTGGATGCGTGCGACCGTTCACTGACCCCCGGTAGCACCGCGGTTCGAGAAGTCCGCATTCCACTTTACGAGCCCTGAGGAGGTGGACCACCATGCGCGCCCTCATCGTGGACCGAGGCCCTCGTTTTCAGACTCCACCCGAGCACCTCCTGGCCCTCTGGGACGAGTTCGCCCAGTGGCGGAACCGGTGGCGGGAAAAGATGGAGAGCTTCCAGTTCTTCGTGGCCGGCTGGGGAGGCTTTGCGGTAGTGGACGTGACTGACGAAACCGAGCTCCAGAAGATGATTCTAGAATATCCATTCTCGTCGTTCTCGGAGCTCGATGTCCGCCCGATCATGGACGGCGACGAGGCCCTGAAGCTCTGGAGGGCGACCCTCCAGCAGAGGGAGGACATGTTCGGGTAGGTTTCCCGACCCCTCACCGGTTTCGGGCTCGCTTCCTTACCATCACCCGACCGAGCGCCGGCCGGCGATGACACCACCCCGAACGACGGAGGTTAGATCATGAGTCCGGCAGGAAATGGCAATGCCAACGTGCGAGCCCTAAAGGAAGCTCACGACAACTTCAACGAACGGAACTTCGAGGCGCTCAAGCAGAAAGCCGCCGAAGGCATGAGCTACCGGGACCGGGCCGGGGGACGAGTCTTCGAAGGGCGGGACGAGTGGGTGTCGGAGTGGCTCCAGTTCTGGATCGCGGGCTTTCCGGACGCCCGCCTCGAGAACCGGACCTACATCGACGGGGGGAACACCGTGACGGCTCTGGTCACCGGCCGGGGCACGAACGATGGTGCCTTCGGCCCCTTCCCGTCCACCGGCAAGCACGCCGAGTTTCGGGCCTGCGAGATCATCCGGTTCGACGGGAGCGGGAAGATGGTTTCCGGGGAGGTCTACTACGATCGTCTGACGCTTCTGGTACAGCTCGGTCACATCCAGGAGCCTCAGGGAGGATAGAGCCCAGGCCCCCGCTCCGGACCCGTCCCTTCGCTCTGCCATGCGGATCTCGACGCGAGAGACGACAACGTCCCCCTGTTCCCCCGGTTCGGCCGGATCCGCGCCGGGGGTGTCACCCCCCTCCGCCCAGGCCCCCTTCGAACAGCGTGCGGATGTCGACGCTGGGCTCCCTTCCCACCTTTTCGAAGCTCTCTTCCAACCACTCGCTCGCCGCCTCGTAGCCGATGTCATGTAGATGGAGGAGAAACGACCACTCGGCGTTCATCTTGCTGGAGGCCGCGAGCTTCAAGAGCCGTTCCCCCCCGTCAATCCGGTGGAGAAGCACTTCCCGATAATCGGATGGGTCGAGCTTGCCCTCGTCGATGAGCCTCGCCACGAACTCGATGGCGCGCAGCTCCTTCAAGAGGGAGCTGTTGAAGGCGATCTCGTTGGCACGGTTGAGGATCTCGCGGGCCGTCCGGGGCGTCTCCTTCCGCTCGATGGGGTTGATCTGAATCAGGAGTACGTCGGGGGAGGCGCAGGAGTCGAAGAAGGGGAAGAGAACCGGGTTTCCCATGTACCCTCCGTCCCAGTACGGCACACCGTCGATCTCCACGGCCTGGAAGAGGTGCGGTTGACACGCGGAGGCCAAGACCACGTCCGGGGTGATCTCCGCGCAAGTGAAGACCCGTACGCGCCCCGTGTGCACGTTCGTCGCGGACAGGAACAGCTTGATTCTGTCGCAGGCGGCCACTCGATCGAAATCGATCTGGTCCTCGAGGAGCTCCTTCAGCGGATTGTAGTTCAACGGATTCAGCTCGTACGGGGAGGCCATCCGCGTCAGGTGGTCGAAGAACAGATAGCCGGGCGAGGTGTCCAGGCTCCAGCTGCCCATCAGAACATCCATGAAGGACCGCTGGACGGGACTCATGGCCGCGGACCGACTCACCGAGCGCCAAAAGTCCTCCAACGCCTGCTGTGCCCCGTCCTCGCCGTCCTTCATGAAGCCATCGGCCACGGCCACGGCGTTCATGGCTCCGGCGCTCGTGCCGCTGATCGCCTCGAAGGCGATCCGACCGTCCTCGAGCAACCGGTCCAGGACACCCCACGTGAACGCCCCGTGGGCGCCTCCTCCCTGCAGGGCCACGTTGATCCACTTCTGCGAGTCTCCGGCGGGCATATCTCCACTCATTGCGCCGTCCACCCTCCGTCCATAGGCAGGACCGTGCCGGTGATCGATGCCGCCCCTTCCCCGCACAGGTAGACCGCCAGTTCCCCGATCTGCTCCACCGTGACGAAGCGCTTGGTCGGCTGCGCGGCCAGGAGCACGTCCCGGCGGACTTCGTCCTCGCTGATCCCCCGGGCCTCGGCCGTCTTGGGGATCTGCTCCTCCACGAGCGGCGTCAGCACATAGCCGGGCGCGATGGCGTTGACGGTGATCCCCTCCTCGGCCACCTCCAGGGCCACGGTCTTGGTGAGGCCCGCCACACCGTGCTTCGCGGCCACGTAGGCGGACTTGTAGGGAGAGGCCACCAGAGCGTGAGCGGAAGCCACATTGATGATCCGGCCGAAGCCCCGCTCCTTCATTCCGGGAATCACCGCTCGGATCCCGTGGAAGGCGGAGGAGAGATTGATGGCGATGATGGCGTCCCACTTCTCCGGCGGAAACGTCTCCACCGACGCCACGTGCTGGATCCCCGCGTTGTTGACGAGAACATCCACGGAGCCGAACGCCTCCCGGGTGGCCTCGACCATCCCGGCGATCTCGTCCGGTTCCGTCATGTCCGCCGGCGAGTACCGGACCGTGACTCCGTGTTCCCTCTCCAGCCGCGCGCGGCCCGCCTCGATGGCCCCGGCATCTCCAAAGCCGTTGATCATGACGTTGGCACCGGCCTGAGCGAGGGACTCGGCGATTCCCAGACCGATCCCGCTGGTGGATCCGGTCACGATGGCATTCTTTCCTTGTATCATGGTCGGGTCGTCCTTCGGTGCTGGGGCGGCCACATGTTGGGTTAGCCACCTGTTGGGGTGACTAGCGTACGCCACCGTGAGGCCATCCACCGTCCGCCCGTCACCACCCGCCGTCCAGAAGTCCTCGTGGCGGTCCAGGGTTCCCGGGGATACCGTGGAACCTGAGCCCTTCAAGATCTGTTCCGTCCCGTAGGACGGAGGGTCGGCGGCACCTCCGAGCACTGCATCACTTCACTTCATGGAAAGGCCCATGACTCCTGGAGAACGCTCCGAACGAGGCGGTCCGATCTCGGAGGGCACGCTCCTCTGGGAGCCCTCTCCCGAACAGGTTCGAGAGGCGAGTCTGACACAGTTCATGGCTTGGCTCGGGAAGGAAAAGAACCAGGACGTTGGGTCCTACGCCGAGCTCTGGGAGTGGTCCGTCACCGAGCTCGAGGAGTTCTGGGGCTCGGTCTGGGCGTACTTCGCGATTCCCGCTGCCCGGGGCTACGAGGAAGTCCTGGGCGAGCGGACCATGCCCGGGGCCCGGTGGTTCCCGGGAGCCCGCCTCAACTTCGTGGAGCAGATCCTTCGGCACCGGGACCGGGAAGGACCCGCCCTCATCTTCCAGGATGAGGCCTCCGGCCCCCGGACCCTCTCGTGGGCCGAGCTTCACCGGCAGACCGCCTCCGCGGCCTCGGCCCTCCGAGAGCTGGGGGTGGGGCCCGGGGACCGCGTGGCCGCATACATCACCAACGGACCGGAGGCCGTGGTGGCCATGCTGGCCACGGCCTCGCTGGGTGCCATCTGGACCAGCGCCTCTCCCGACTTCGGGGCCGGCAGCCTGGTGGAGCGCTTCGGTCAGGTGGCCCCCAAGGTCCTCATCGCCGTGGACGGCTACCGGTACGGGGGGAAGACCTTTCCCCGCATGGAGCGGGTGGCCCAGCTCCAGCGGGAGATCCCGGAGCTCGAGTACACGCTCCTCATCCCCACCCTCTCGGATGAACCCGACCTCTCCCTTCTCCACGACGCCGCCGGGACGATCCCGTGGCCCCACATCCTCCGGCAGCCGGAGGTGGACCTGAAACCCGAGCCGCTCCCCTTCGACCACCCTCTCTGGATCCTCTACTCCTCCGGGACCACGGGACTCCCCAAGCCCATCGTCCACGGCCACGGAGGGATGCTCCTGGAGCACCTCAAGTACATGGCCTTCCACGCCGACGTCCGCCCTGGGGACCGATTCTTCTGGTTCACCACCACCGGCTGGATGATGTGGAACGTGGTGGTGGCGGCGCTGCTTCGAGGAGCCACCGCAGTCCTCTACGAGGGGAGCCCGGGCCACCCGAGCCTGGACACCCTCTGGGACCTGACGGAGGAGCAGCGGATCACCCACTTCGGGGCCAGCGCCGCCTACCTGACCGCCTGCATGAAGGAGGGCCTCGCCCCCGGCAGGGACCGGGACCTGTCGGAGCTCCGGATCGTGGGCTCCACCGGCTCTCCGCTCCCCCCGGAGGCGTTCCGGTGGGTCTACGACACGGTGAGCCCCCGGATTCTCCTCAACTCCACGAGCGGGGGCACGGACATCTGCAGCAGCTTCGTGGGCGGGAACCCGATTCTTCCGGTCCATGCCGGGGAGATCCAGTGCCGGACCCTGGGCGCCAAGGTGGAGGCGTACGACGAGGAGGGCCGGCCGGTGGTGGACCAGGTGGGCGAGATGGTGCTCACCGAGCCCATGCCCTCCATGCCCCTCCATTTCTGGGGCGATGACGATGGGAGCCGGTACCGGGAGAGCTATTTCGAGACCTATCCGGGCGTCTGGCGCCACGGGGACTGGATCAAGGTGACCTCCCGGGGGAGCTGCGTCATTTACGGACGCTCCGACGCCACCCTGAACCGGATGGGCGTACGGATCGGTACCAGCGAGATCTACCGGGCCGTGGAGGAGGCCTCGCGGGTGCAGGACAGCCTCGTCGTGAGTCTGGAACGGAAGGAAGGTTCCTGGTACATGCCCCTCTTCGTCCAGCTCGCCCCCGGGGACGCCGTGGACGAGGAGCTGGAGAAGGAGATCCGAACCCGGATCCGGGAGCGCATCTCCCCCCGCTTCGTGCCGGACGACATCGTCCAGGTGGAGGAGATCCCCTACACCCTGAGCGGAAAGAAGATGGAGAAGCCGGTGAAGGAGATCCTGCAGGGGACTCCGGCGGAGGAAGCGGCGAGCCCTGACTCCATGCGGAATCCGGGGGCGCTGGAAGACTTCGGAGCCCGGGCCGCCCGTCTGGACACCTCGGACGACGGAGGAACGACGGACGAGTGAGGGGAAGGGGGCCGGCCGAGGAGCTGGGCCACCGGATGCGGCGAGAAGGGAGCGGTGGCCCCTTGGCCCGCGACCGCTCCGGCCGGGCCTGGCTTACTCCCGCACGCACTCCGCGAAGAGGTTGATCCCTTCGTCCTCGAAGCGGATGGCGCTCGTGGGGCGTCCGAAGAGCGACTCCCGGTAGAGCCGATCCATGTCCTCCTCCGTACGGTGTATGAGCTTCCAGTCCAGGAGGTAGTCCATGATCGCCCGGGTGGAGTTCCGGGGGTGGAAGTTGCCGAGGATCACCCGCCCGCCCGGGCGCAGCATGCCGTGGATGAGGTTCATGAGCCGCACAACGAGCTCATCGTCCAGGTAGTCGATGAGGCCGATGCTGTAGACGAGGTCCTGCTCGTCGATGGGGTTCTCCACCTTTCCCAGTGCCAGGTGGATCAGGTTCTCCCGCACGAGCGTGAGGGAATCCCCGAGGCCCCGCTCCTTCGCCTTGCCCGCCACGAATCCGAGCGCCTGGTCATCGATGTCGAGCAAGGTCACGTCGATGGATGCCGGGTCATCGAGAGCGGCTACCACGTCGAAGACCTCTCGGGCGGGGCCGCAGGCGAGGCTCGTGATCCGGGCGGTCCCGTCCGGCCGCGCGTCGACGGTCCTTCGGATCTCCTCCGCCAGCAGTCCCCGGCGGTTCCGCGCGGCTCCGCAAGCCGCCAGCTCCAGGAACCCCCGATCGATCAAAGTTCCCACCGGAGTCGAGCCCGCGGGTTCGTTGCGGTAGATGAGCTCGATCGTCCAGTAGTCCCCGGCGTATCCCCGAGGCTTCGTGTAGAAGCGTTCGGCCGTCCCCGTCAGAAGGAGATACGGCAGAAACTCCCGCTGGACGCGCACCCCCATCTCGGCCCGGAGACGCTCGTCCAGCTCCTCTGAGCCGAACGCTTCGT